>MNGW01000106.1 GCA_001918935.1 Acidobacteriales bacterium 13_1_40CM_3_55_5
CGAAATCGAGCCTGTGCTGAAGTCGATTCTCTCCCCTCAGACTCTAGGCGAATTGCAACGGGCTGCGACTGTTCCAGAAGGAAATTTCCAATATTCGGACGAGCTGTGGGTCCGTACTGCATACGAATTCGCCGCTTCTTATCACAAAGCAGTAATCAGCCGCGACCACATCATTCAGGCCATGGCTCCGTTGTATCGCGGAAAAGCTTACGCGTTCCTGGAGCAGAACCGCGACGCAACTCCAGCCGAGATGGAAAACAACGTGGAAGCGCTTTGCCAGACATTCGAGCGATCGAAACCCTATCTGCTGGAACTCTGGAACGAAAAAAAGTGAGGTCAAAATGTCGCAATGGCAAAAATTCGTTACGCAACTGACTCAGGCCACACAGGAAATCGTCGCCAGCATTGCCCAATTCCTGCCGCGTCTGATGGTGATGCTGCTCATTGTGCTGGTGGGCTGGTTGATCGCCTATGTCCTAAGGTCGATTCTGCGCACGATCCTGCGACTGGCACGGTTTGACAAGCTGTCCGAACACGCCGGCGCTTCGCAGCTTCTTCGTAAGGCGGCGCTGCCCCCGTCCAGCGAACTGCTCAGCCGCTTTATTTTTTGGATAGCCTGGATCAGCTTCATCCTGATCGGCGCCAGCGTGCTCGGCATCGGCGGCCTGCAGCAGCACATCTCGCATTTTTTTGCATTCCTGCCCCGATTGTTCGCCGCGCTGTTCATATTTTTCTTTGGACTGCTGGCAGCGAGTTTCTTTTCACGCGCGGCATTGCTGGCAGCAGTGAACGCTGATCTGCCTTCCCCTCGCCTGGTTAGTTTCACAATCCGCACCATGATTATCGTCTTCGCGCTTTCCATGGGTTTTGAAGAACTCGGCCTCGGAGAACGTACCGTTCTGGTAGCGTTCACCCTGGTATTTGGAGCTCTCATGCTTGGTTTAGCGCTGGCATTCGGAATTGGCGGACAGGACCTGGCAAGACGATTTCTGGAAAGAAGATTCGTGCACGAGAGGAAAGAACCGAAAGAAGACGAACTATCGCCGCTCTGAGATTCTGACAGTTCGCGCCATCGAAATAAATGTCATCCTACGCCGCCCAACCGGCGAAGGATGACGATTTTAGCCTAGACGATCCAACCCTCAGCTCTTGATGGTGCTGGCCCCCGCATCCCAAGACACCGCGCTCTTTCGGAAATAGGATTCGTTTGCCATGTGGCAAGCCAGAGCAGCATTGTGTCCAAACACTGCGTCCTCCACTACCGGCTTGCGCGTACGCACTGCCTGGAAGAAGTTCCACAGATGCGGTTTCACGTCGTCCCAAGAGTTGCTTCGATAGGTAACTCCTTCGAAGGCCGGTTCCTTCCCCGGAACTGGATCGTGTTCCTGATGCCACTTCTTGAAATATTCTTCGCGCAAAGCCTTGGGAAAACTGAAAGCGTAATAGCTCGGCGACGTATCCACTCCAGCTTGCGGAATGTAGGTCAACGTGAACTCGGTCAGCTCCAGAATTCCTTTCGACCCCTGAAATCGATAAATCTCCGGAGTCTCCGTACCAAGATTGAGGCGCATGTACATCGGCACCTGGCCATACTCAAACAGGGAAGCGTGGACGTCCGGCATATTGCGGCCATCTTTCCAACGTAGAATTCCGCCCATGGCCATGGCCCGCTTCGGGGCCTCATTAATACCGAGAACGTACTGCATCCCACTGACCAGGTGAACCAAAAGATCGCCAGCGACGCCCGTGCCATATTCCTTCCAACAACGCCAGCGGGCAAAAATCTTCGGATCAAATGCCCGCTTCGGCACGGTCCCCTGCCAGGTATCCCAATCGAGAGTTTGCGGAGAAAGATCGGGCGGCGGCGGATATTCCCACGCCCCGGTGGGATCATTACGGCCCAGAGATCCCTCAACCAGCATCAGGTCACCTAGAACCCCTTTGTTAACCAGTTCTTTGGCTTTGGCGCAAATGACGGAACTCACGCGCTGTGAGCCGATCTGCACGATGCGTCCGGTTCGCTTTGCGGCCGCTACCATCTCCACACCCTCGGCCGCAGTATGGGACATGGGCTTCTCGCAATAGATGTCCTTGCCCGCGCTCACCGCATCCACGACGACTTGCTTATGCCAGTGGTCAGGAACCGCCGCCACGATGCAATCCATATTCTTATCCGCGAGCAACTCCTGGTAACGCCTGGTTGTCGGCAGGTCGGGGCGGACAATTTCTTTCGCCAGCGTATGCCGCCCATCGTACAGATCACATGCGGCCACGCATTCCACTCCCGGCAATTCAATGGCACTGGCGAGCAAACCCGAACCCTGCATGCCGATGCCGATGATTCCGAACCGTACGCGATCGCTCGGCGATGCTGGACCTTGAAAAGCCCAGGCCGGCTCAGGATCGAGCAAGATGGTTTTCGTGACCAAGGATGCGCCGGCTGCCCCGGCGCCTATAGCAAGAAATTCACGGCGGGAGAAACGGTTAGATTTCATCATGCCTCCAGGCTCATAAAATTATTTGTCATGGACTGCAGGTGTGACGAACTAGACTTCTACTTCTTCAAGCTCTTGATCGCGACTTCCTTGAAGAACACCACGTCATCCTTACTGTGGTTTTGTAGCCCTATGTGGCCTTCGTCGGGACGGCGGCCGCGCTGTGGTTCGAAATCATATTTCATCGGCGGTACCGGATCGCCCTCGGTATAGGCGGTCACCTTCACGCCATTCACCGAAACGATCGTATGTGGGCCATCCAGTGTGATCTCCATTGTGTTCCACTCCGGCCCTGGTTTCCCCGGGCGCGCCAGGGGCTTGGTGAGAGAGTAAAGCGTGCCGGTGACGTGATAATCATCTTCGTCGGAATCTTCCGGCTGATTGTCAATCTGCACCTCGTACCCGTAGTGCACCGGCATCCATGGTTCGCGCGGTTCCAGGGGAATACGGATATATACGCCGGAATTGTCGTTCTCGTCGCGCATCTTGAACACCACACGGATCACGCAATTGCTCAGCTTCCCGCCCGTCCAGTACAGCAGGCCCATGCCTCCATGAGTGCGAATGAGCCCATCCTCGACGGTCATCCTTCCCGGCCCTACATGCTTCCAACCCGTGAGATCTTTGCCATTAAACAGTTGTTTCCACTCTCCGGATTGAGCCTGCATGGGGGGCGTGAGCAAGGTACCTGCTAAACAAAGTAAGGTCAAAAGACGCATCACCATGAGTCCACCTTTCGAAGCACGAGAATATACACCAAATGGCTGTCAAGCTGAGAAGTCTAAGTCCTTTTTTGTCAGTATCCCCGGCACGGATTCTGCATGTGGCTTCCGTTTCCGCCCTGCGGCGCCTGGGTTACTGAAGAACATTCTTTGGGTGAGACGATTCGGTAGAAGCTGCATCAAAAGAGATATAATGTACGAACTTTCCCCGGGGAAGTTACCTCTCTTTTACGAGAAGATCAAATCCGATGTCGATGAAAACCAAGGCCGTAATTCTAATTTCTTCCGCCGCAGCCCTGCTGTTCATTGTGGTGGGCGGACTGGAAGGCGTTCGCGCTTCCAGCAACGACGGTGCTTATCGCCAGCTCCAGGTGTATAGCGAAGTCCTTTCGGGCTGCTCGAATCTCTGGACGCTAATTCCAGCTATCTGACCTCCGCCGAATACAAAGATTACAAAGCGCATAAGACCGAAGCCAGAGGGGAAATCGGGGCTGCCGTCTCCAAGCGATTCGGCTATGCTGCGGTCATCTCAGTTATTCCCGGCGGACCTGCGGACAAAGCCGGCCTTCAGGCGACAGACATTATGGAAGCCATCGAGGGCAAGAGCACGCGCGAGATGTCTTTGGCCGAGATCCATAATTTGCTATCCGGCCAACCTGGTTCGAACGTCACCGTTGCAGTGGTCCGTGCCCGGCGCGCTGAACCTCAAAAGACCGTCATTACGCGCGAATTGGTAACCATTCCACCCGTGGCCGACAAAATGATGGAAGACGGGATCGGCTATCTTCAGGTGGATGCTTTCCCCAAGGGGAAAACCCAGGAAATTTCCAATAAGATTAAAGCTCTACAGAAGCAAGGAGCCAAGAAGCTGATCCTTGATGTGCGCAACTGCGCCGAGGGGGAGGAATCGGAGGGCATCGCCACCGCCAATCTTTTCCTGAACCATGGCACGATCGCCTATTTGCAAGGCCAGAAGTATCCTAAAGAAGCTTTCAATGCCGAGCCCTCCAAGGCGATTACAAATCTTCCGCTGGCTGTGCTGGTAAACAAGGGAACCGCTGGGCCGGCTGAAGTTGTCGCTTCGGCCATCCTGGAGAACGCTCGCGGTGACGTTGTGGGAGATAAGACATTTGGGGATGGCTCGGTACAGAAAGTGATTGAATTGCCGGATGGTTCGGCACTGATCCTTTCCGTCGCCAAGTACTATTCGCCAAACGGCAAGGCGATTCAGGATACTGCCGTAACGCCCAGCGTCGTGGTTGCAGATGCCGATGATGACGCAGCGCTACCCGATGAAGATCAGCCAAGCCCGGCGCCGGATGAAGGTAAAAAGCAAACTCCGCAGCAGGATGAGCAACTGAATAAGGCCGTCCAGGTGCTGAAGAACCACGCCAGTTAACTATTCATGAATCGAGGATCGCGCGCCCACCCGGCGCGCGTTTTTTTTCGTTTGCAAATTAGCTTGGCTTGCTGGAACTCGAGCGCAGTTCCCTCACAACAACTTCCAGCCCTCGACCGCCCCTGCTATTCTGATCTCGATCTTCATGAAATCCCTGTACCAAGACCTTCCCGTGGTCCAAATTGCGGGACGGAAACTGGTAGGCCGTCTCTTGATCGGTCTGCTGGTGCTGGTTTCCGCGCTGCTGGGCGCGACTGCTGGACTTCTTCTCGTCTATTCAACTGATCTTCCGCAGGTCGAACAACTGGAGCACTACCGCCCCGGCGCCATTACTCAGCTCTACGATACTCAGGGACGCATCATTGGATCATTTGCCCTGCAACGGCGAGTGGTCGCGTCGTACGACGACTATCCGCCCGTGCTTCGGGACGCCCTGATTTCCATCGAAGACAAGAATTTTTATCGTCACTGGGGCATCAATGTCTGGCGGATTGCCGGCGCCGCCTATCGCGATCTGCTGTCCGGGGGCAAGATGCAAGGCGCCTCCACCCTGACCATGCAGTTAGCACGCAATCTTTTTCTTTCCCCGGACCGTTCGTGGCATCGCAAGATTCAAGAAGCAATGCTGGCGATCCAGATCGAGCGCCGTTTCACCAAGCCGCAAATCTTTACTTTGTACGCCAACCAGATCTACCTGGGTCACGGAGTCTACGGCTTCGAAGCCGCCTCTCAATTTTATTTCAGCAAGCCCGCGAAACAGCTCACTCTCGACGAAGCCGCGCTGCTTGCGGGTCTTCCCAAATCGCCCTCGTACTATTCGCCGATAAACCATCCAGACCATGCCATCAAACGACGCAACCTGGTGATCAACGCCATGCTGGAGGATGGAAAAATCACCGCTGGCCCTGCTACTGACGGTAGAAACAAGCCTCTGGAATTGAAGCTGCAACACGATTCCAACTCACTGGCTCCTTACTTCACCGAGGACATACGCCGTTATCTGGAAAATAAGTACGGTAGCGATCAAGTTCATCAAGGCGGGCTTCGCGTTTACACCTCGCTCGACATGGATCTACAGCGGGCAGCCAATCAAGCGGTGCTCGATGGGTTGGCCGCGTACGAGCGTCGCCACGGATGGAAGGGACATCTAGAAAACATTCTGAGCAAGACCGTGACCCTGGACAATTATCAGCATTCCGATTGGGATGATGAACCTCAAGTCAATGGATACGTTCATGCCTTGGTCACTGCCATCTCGCCGGCTTCGGCGGCGATTAAGTTCGGACGTTACACCTCAGCGATTTCACAATCCGAGGCTGTATGGACTGCTCGCAAGCCGCAGAGCATTCTGAAAGTCGGCGACATCGTATACGTAAAGGTTCTCTCCCTCGGCCCTAAGCCCAAAATACGCGTCAGCCTCGAACAAGACTCCGGTGCGCAGGGGGCTCTGGTCGCTCTGGATAACTCCACCGGCGAGATCAAGGCGATGGCGGGCGGACGCGACTTCAACCTGTCCAAATTCAACCGCGCAACCCAGGCGCTGCGCCAGGTTGGATCATCGTTCAAACCCTATGTGTACACCGCCGCCATTGATCAAGGGGCAAAGCCCGATGACACGATCATGGACGGGCCGGTAACGTTTCAGACCGCGTCCGGCCCATACGTTCCGCACAATTACGACGAGAAGTTTGAAGGCTCCATCACTCTTCGCCGTGCACTGGCACAATCCCGCAACATTCCAGCGTTGCAGTTGGCCCAAAATCTTGGCATCAAGAATGTGATCGACTACGCCCACCGCTTCGGCATTACATCGAACATTCCGGCGTATTTGCCGGTAGCGTTGGGTGCTGCCGAAGTTACGCTTCTCGAGCAGACTTCTGCCTACAGTGTTTTTCCCAACGATGGCGTACGCGTCAATCCCCGCTACATCACCAAAGTGACGGATTACGAAGGCCGCGTTCTGGAAGAGGATTTCGCCGAGGTCAAAGATGTGATCAGTATGAACACCGCGCGCATCATGACCTCCATGCTCCGAGACGTTGTGCTGCACGGAACTGCGATCAGCGCCACCGTCATGAAATATCCTCTGGCTGGAAAGACGGGTACAACCAACAACTCCACGGACGCATGGTTTGTGGGCTTCTCGCCGTCGATCACCTGCGGAGTCTGGATGGGTTTCGACGAGAAAAAATCTTTAGGACCGAAAGAAACGGGCGCGCACGCGGCCTTGCCCATCTGGATGGATTTCATGAAAATCGCACTCGCGGGCAAAGAGCCCGGCGAATTCGCGCCCCCGCCTGAGCTACCCCCTAGCCCGGTCGGACAGAAAGTGGACACGCCAGACTTGGCGCCAAGCGAGGATGAGACACCCCACTAAGTCGGAATCCATTGCCAGCTCATAAGTGAGTGATTGGAATTTACTTACTTTCCCTAAAATATTTGGGGCCCTCATTCGTCTACAAGAGTAGATGAAGCAGGCGCTCACCATAGAGCGAATGACCGAACAGGACCAACAGATCTCCGAAACAATCGAACGAGAACAGGTTCGTCTTCGCAACTTCATCCGAAGACGGGTCGACGACGAAAGCGACGCGGACGATATTCTCCAGGATGTTTTCTACGAACTGGTGGAGGCGTACCGTCTGATGCAGCCAATCGAGCAGGTCGGCGCCTGGCTGTTCCGCGTGGCTCGGAATCGGATCATCGACCGATTCCGCAAGAGAAAGACAAAGCCAGAGACCTTACAGGAAGAGGTGGCGGTCGCGGAGGATGGAGAATTTCTTATGTTGGAAGAGCTGCTGCCATCACCGGATGCCGGACCAGAGGCTGCTTACGCTCGAAGCATCCTACTCGAGGAACTTACCGACGCTTTGGAGGAGCTTCCCGAAGAGCAGCGCGAGGTATTCATTGCCCATGAAATCGAAGGCCGCAGCTTCAAAGAACTGGCCGCTGAGACCGCACTCAGCATGAATACATTACTTTCGCGCAAGCATTACGCAGTGATCCATTTGCGCGAGCGACTTCGCGCCATCTACGACGAATTTAAGGAAGGACGAGGATAAGAAAATGAGACCACGTTGGGCTGTAATGCTATTGAAGGTTGCACTTTTCGTGACCATAGCCATCGCCGGATTCGGCCAGGCGGTCCTGCATCTGTGGAACTGGCTGATGCCCAGTCTCTTCGGGTTGCGCTCAATCACTTTTTGGCAAGCGGTGGGACTAATGGCCCTAAGCTGGATTCTCTTCGGCGGGTGGCGCGGCTTCCACGGACGGAAAGGTTCAAGCTATCGCAGACACTGGCAGTGGCGCCATCGGATGAGGGAGCGCTGGGAAAAAATGACACCCGAGGAACGCGAGAAGTTTCGCGAAGGTATGCGGGTCCGCTGTGGCCACGTTCCATCCGCAGCGACCGAGCGCAAGGCCTAACAGAAGAAAGCACGGGCTCTCAAGCAGATGCTCGCAATTGCTGCTGCCGTAGTCGCGCCACGATCAGCCGTATCTCTTCAGAACTGATCTCGGGCGGCAGAGCCTCTTTCAGCGGCTTCAGCCACCGTATGCCGAGGCGAGCGCAGGCGCTCTCTATACTTTGTTGTTTGTCGCTCTCCACCCAGCCGCTCTGGAATTCCAATTTGCCTCTTTCCACCAGCTCAGCCACTAGGCCTACGACGCTGGCCAATTGCCGGCCGCGAATCCTGGCAATTTCTTCAAAGGTTCGTCCTTCCGCGAGCAGGCGCAAAGTATCTTCCGCGGGACGCGATCTTTTCTCAGGCGGCGGAGCAGCTCGCGCGCCTTTGTCGAATCTCGCCAGCGCGTCCAGGATGAGTTGGCCGTACAACTCCGTCTTTCGCTCGCCGAATCCGGAGACACCTAACAGCTCAGCGAGCGATGCGGGACGCCGTCGGCATAGATCTTCCAGAGAACTATCATGCATCACGATGTAAGCAGGAACGCCCTGCTCTTTGCTCATCTCCCGCCGCCATTCGCGAATGTAGTCGCGCAATTCAGAATCGCCTCCCGTCGCTACGCTTTCTGGCGCTGGCGTAGAAATCTCGTGCACGTGAGTTACCTCCGGCATCGATAGCTGCGTTCGCGCGGGTGGCTCAGCCTCCATCGACTTCAATAGCCATTGCGATTCGCAGCCGCACACGTCGCATGCGCCGCACGAAGTCCACTTAGTCCTTTCACCGAAATGCGAACAAATCTGGATGTGCCGGCAATGACCCGACTCGGCGAAGCGGCGGATGGCGTGATAACGCTGCCACGCTCGTTCTCTTTCTGCCGGATCGGTCACCTGTTCGATGAAATGCGCCAGCAAACCGGTATCGCGCTTTTGCCAGAGAAGAATGCAATCCGCCGCGTCGCCGTCGCGGCCGGCGCGTCCTGCCTCCTGGTAATACTGCTCGATAGATTTTGGCAGCGATAGATGAATCACCGCACGCACAGCAGCTTTGTTGATGCCCAATCCGAAAGCGATCGTGCCCACCAGTACCCGCACCTCATCAGACGTCCAGCGCTCCTGGTTGCGCCGGCGCGTGTCCGTATCCATCTTGCCGTGATAGCCAACTGCCGCCATTCCTTGGTCCTCAAGAAAGTCGACGGTCTCTTCAACTCTCGCAATAGTTGGCGCATACACAATCACGTTCGAATTCGGATAGTTGCGCAATATCCTGACCAGCAGACTGGATTGCTCGCGATCATGACATTCCTTCACCAGATATCGCAGGTTGGGCCGATGAAAGCTGGCAATGTATTTGTGAGGCTCGCGAAGTTGAAGCTGCTCCAAGATGTCGTGACGCACCCGCTGTGTGGCGCTGGCGGTAAAAGCTGCAATCGGACGGTCGGGAAAATGAACACGCAGACAGCTAAACTGCCGGTACTCAGGGCGAAATTCGTGGCCCCATTCCGAGATGCAGTGCGCCTCGTCAATCGCGAAAAACGCGACAGGAACCCGTTTCAGCCACGAGATGGTATCGGCACGAGCCAACCGCTCCGGGGAAAGATACAAGAGCCGATACTGGCCGCTCTCTGCCTCGCGCATGACAAGGGACTGTTTCGCACCGGCCAAGGAACTATTCAGGACCGCAGACGAAATTCCCATCTGTGCCAGTTGCGCAGCCTGATCCTGCATAAGCGCAATCAGCGGCGAGATCACCACCGCCGTTTTTTCCGAGACCAACGCCGGCAACTGATAGCACAGCGATTTTCCTCCGCCCGTGGGCATCACTACGCAGCTATCATGCCCTGCCATCAGACTGCGCACCACACGTTCCTGTAAGGGCCGAAACGAATCAAAGCCCCAGTACCGCCGGAGCGGGGTCAAAAGGTCTGTCGCCGAGGTCATGCAAGCAGTATAGAGTGTGGTCCGCATTCCTAAGAGTCACACCTGCAGAACCTCTCTCACCTTCTCCCAAAAAAGGAAGACTATAATCAGCGGCAATGAGGTCTTTCCTCCGCTTTGCTTTGTTGGCATTGATGCTGCTGGTTGTAGCGTTGGTCTCAGCGCTGACTGCCATGCGCTTCGCCATCCATACCAGCGAAGTAGTGGTGCCTAATCTGGTGGGAAAAACTCCAGTCGAAGGACGAAAACTCGCCGAAGACAATGGCTTGCAGATGGAAGTGGAACGCCGCTACTACAGCCCGACCACTCCGGAAGGAAAAATCTTGTCGCAACTTCCGCCCGCCAGCACTCAAGTGCGTCGCGGCTGGCAGGTCCGCGTCGCCTTAAGCCTGGGACCGCAGCGGGTCGAGATTCCCAGCTTGCTCGGCCAGAGCCAGCGGGCCGCAGAGATCAACATCCGACGCCGCGGGCTGGACCTCGGTGCCGTGGCCCAATTACAAATCCCCGGCGCACCCTCTGACCAGGTACTCTCCCAGAGTCCGCTGCCCAACGCCAGTGGCGTATCCGCGCCAAAGATCAGTCTTCTAGTGACGTTGGCTTCGCAACCTCAGGCATTGGTGATGCCCAATTTTGTTGGACAGTCGCTAGCCGCTGCCGTGCAACTATTGCAGGGGGCAGGATTGCGCGTCGGAGTCGTGACTTTTGCCGGTCAGCCCGGCAGCCCATTCTCGCCTCCACTGATTACGACACCGCAGGCATCCGCCAACAGCTCGATCGTGTCACATAACCCCGCGGCGGGAGAAAAAGTGATTGGCGGCTCGGCTGTGAACTTTCAAGTAAAGTAACCTAAATCTGCGAGAACCGGAATCGAG
>MNGW01000037.1 GCA_001918935.1 Acidobacteriales bacterium 13_1_40CM_3_55_5
GTTTCGGCCTTGTGAGTCAGACCCTAATCGAGGCCAAGGGCTTTCATGCCCACGACGGCACTGCAATTTCGCTGGCTCGGCTGGCTGGAATTAAAACTGGACTGATCACAAAACGTATTTCGGACACAGTCGCCTTACGTGCTCGCGAGCTCAAACTGGAGCACGTTCATCAGGGCATCCAGGACAAGCTGACCGTATTCAAGGAAATCCTTCAGCAGGAAGGACTTCGCTCCGATGAAGCTGCTTTCGTCGGGGATGATGTCATCGATCTTCCTGTGATGCGAAATTGTGGACTCGCCGTGGCGGTCGCGAACGCCCGCGGCGAGGTGAAAAAGGAAGCCCACTACGTAACGCCACACTCCGGCGGCGATGGAGCCCTCCGTGACGCCGTGGAATACATCCTCAAAGCACAAGGGAAGTGGAAACAGATTGTGAGCGACTACACCTCAGAGAGAACGAAAGGCGGCACAACGAAAAGCAGCACTTAGCACTTGGCACTTAGCATTTAGTCGTCACGTGCAGGGTCCTGAGACAACAATTCCTGCAACGGTCGCTGGGAAAAGGGCCTTCGCTCGGACCAACCCTATCGTTGAGGGACTAACTAAGTGCCAAGTGCTAAATGCCGCTTTTCCAATGAGTTTCAAGCCGGTCGAAGCACCTGGGTCCACTGCGGGAAATTAAAAACCCACCGGTTGCCTGCTTGGGGCGTGCTCGGGTCGGACAACCGGTGGGACCGTTTCTCCTTACTCACCCTGTTGTTTTCAGGAGTATTTGCCAAACTTAAACACAGGTCAGAAGAAAAGTTTCGTTAGTCTTCGAAAAAATTTTCGATTCGGCTAAGCACCTAGCAGCGTGAGATTTAGTCCGTGATCGCTGGTGGCCGGGCGGCCATTAGCTGAGTGAAACGAGGATCCTTCCGCAATTGTGCAAACTCAGCGTCTTTATACACATCCTCGATGTTCTTGAAGCCTTCCTCCATAGCTCGGCGCAGGTATTGTAACGAGCGATCGGTTTGTCCGAGCTTGGCATATAGCTTGGCCACCACATAATCGTAATGCGCCCGGTCTTCGGGAGAAGACATCTGCGCTGTCACCCCCGTATGGGATGTCCGCTCAAAAATATCGGGATCCAACTGTACAGCCTGGTTATAGGCAGTGACGGCTTTTTCAAACTCCTTCTTGGAAAAGTAGGCCGCGCCAAGATTGCTGTAGTAAGAGGCAGAATCCTGTCGAAACTGGATGGCTTTCAAATACTGCTTAATCGCCTTCCCCTGCTTTTTTTGCAAGTAGTAGATGACGCCCAGATTGTTGTATGCGTCACCGTACTGGCGATCCAGTTTGATGGCGCGCTCAAAGTCTTTCCCCGCCTCTTTGAAGCGCTGCATAGATAGTTCCGCGATTCCGGCCCGGTTATACGTCTGCGGACTGTCAGGCTTCTTCTTCACTGCGGCGCGATAATAATCGAGCGCGTCCAGATAAGCTTTCTCTGCCCGCAACGTGTCGCCCTGTTTTACCAACTCTTCAGCTGAAGCGCTTGCAGGCGGTGGTTCGGCGCGCCGCACGGACGGTGGGCTGACTTGCACCTGCTCTGAAGGTGAGGATTGCGCTAAGACATTGGGCACTATCAGAATGCCGATAGTGAAAATCAGTAATTGACGACGCATGATTTCACCACAACCGGGAGTAAAACTTCGTCAAAGCCTCCGGCCAGCCATATCCGACTATTGAGGACCGTTCCCACCATTTTCAGGCGCCTTGGGAGGCGGTGGCTGCGGATTGCTGGGCGGATTGTTAGACGATTTGTCGTCCTTAAAGATACCTACAATCTTCCCGAAGAGACCTTTTTTCTTTTGCGTATCCTCAGTCGCAGGTCCAGGAGGAGGGACAACGCCTGGCGGCGCAGCGGCCTTGTCGCCTCCAATTCCCAACATGCGGGAGAAGAATCCGCCCACACCCGTCCCCTGGTCGCAAGTCTGACTCGGCTCGGTGCCGGCAATGAATGCTGCGGTATAGGTTTCCGGGCAGGACGCATTAGCCAGAAGATTGGTTAGCTTGTCCAATTGCACATCCACCACGCCAGTGGGCTGACTGAAAGGCTTCACGTCGGAATACCGCGGACTCGCGACCGCTTTCTTCATGAACTCCGCCCAGATTGGTGCTGCCGTTTGGGCTCCGCTCAGGCGGATGTCGCTGTAATCGTCGTAGCCAACCCAAACAATGCATAGAAGATTGCTGGTGTAGCCAGCGAACCATCCATCATGCGAGCTTCCCGTCTTTCCCGCGGCCGGAGCATTGAAACCACGCGTGCGAACTGGAAAGCCAGTCCCGAAATTCAGAACACCTTCCATCATGTTGGTCATCAGGAAGGCGACTCGCGGATCGAGCACCTGCCGCTTGTCGCTCTTGAAATCCGTAATCACATCGCCTCTGGCATTGCGCACCGAATTCACCATGATGGGCGACAGCCGCACACCTGCGTTGGCGAATACGGTATAAGCAGCCGCCACATCGATAGGTGTGGCATCGTAAGCGCCTAGCGCCATGGCTGGAGTAGCCTTCACCGAGGTAATTCCAGCCGCTTTCGCCAGGTCCGCAACTCTGTCATATCCCACTTCCTCCGCCAGCTTGACCGTCGCGTTGTTCAATGACGTCGCCAGTGCGTACCGCGCTGTCACCTGGCCGTGGTACTCCTCTTTATAATTTCGCGGCTCGTAAATCTGATCGCCATAGGAAAAAGTGGTTGGTTGATCGTATTCATGGCTGCCGCATACACGAATGGTTTGAATACCGAACCGGTGGGACGTCTGGAGGTGGCATGGTTCAATTGGCTGGTTCCGTAATTTCGCCCGCCTACCAAGGCCAGCACCTCGCCAGTATGCGGATCCATAGCGACTAGCGCGAGCTGCGCCTGCGGTCCGGGCAGCACCTTGGTTTCGAACTTTTTCGTTTTGCCAATCCTCACTCGCCTGGTGCGTAGCTTAGTTACCTGGTCGTCCACCAGCTTCATCCCAGTTTCCACAGCCTGCGCAGCGATTTTTTGCAGCTCGGGATCGAGGGTGGTGTAGATGCGGTAGGACTGGTCGTTCAGTTCGCGTTCATTGAGTTTACCGATGACGGTATCGCGCACCAGATCGACAAAGTAAGGCGCATCGCTCGCTTCCACATTGGGTGGAGCGAGCTTCAGCGGCGTGGCCTTGGCCTTCTCCACGTCAGCTTTGGAGGCCGCGTGAGTTTCCACCATGCTGTCGAGCACTACATTGCGGCGCTCGAGTGCGCGTTCCGGATGGCGATACGGCGACAGGTAACTCGGCGCCTGAACCAGTCCCGCAATAAGAGCGGCCTCGGGAAGGGTAATGTCCTTGAGATCCTTATTGAAGTACGCTTGCGACGCTGCAGCGAACCCACTGATGGTGAACGATCCGCGTTGACCTACATCCACGCGGTTGGCATAAAACTCGAAAATCTGCTGCTTAGTGAACTTCTGCTCCAGCTCCATCGCAATCAGCATTTCCGCGATTTTGCGTTTAACCGTTTTCTCCGGAGTCAGAAAGAACGCGCGCGAGAGTTGCATAGTAATAGTCGAACCGCCCTGCTCATGCCGTTGATGAGTCAGGTCGATCCATGCAGCCTCGGCCAGACGCATGAAGTTCACGCCACCATGCTGGAAGAAGCGCCGGTCTTCAATGGCGAGCACGGCGTCCACCAGAACCTTGGGGATCTCGTCGTACTTCACCAGTTGACGCTTGGAACGCTGCTCCGCATCGAACAGCGCCGTAATCATTTGCGGTTCGAGTTCGTAAGCCGACAACTCGCCCGATTGTCCGGCGATGCTCTCCACCTTCCCGCTACGTACGCGGATGGTCGCTGGCTCCGGGCTGTGATAGGAATCCGGCCCCGGCTTGATCTCGATGCCGTTATTGAGCAGGCGATAGCTGCCCATGAAGGATTGGCCGTCTTTCTCTGCATATGCTGCCCGGCGAAGTCGGACAGCGATCTCACGAGCGTCGATTTTCTCGCCCACCTGCACGGTCTCCGGTATGGCGTAAATCTTGGCCGAGTTGCTGAAAACCTGCCCTTTGAACTTCTGATCGATGATGTGGTCGTACTTCAGGTAGTAATACGAAAACACGCTGGTGAAAACTACAGCCACAGTCACGAACACCACCAGGGCTGCCCGGATCACGGGGTCGCGGGAAAGAAATCCCTTGGTGGTACCGGTCGTACTATTCGGAATTCGGATTTTAATGGCCACAATTCAGTCGGCGCAGACGCCCCTCTAGAATTATTAGACGATGACGCAAGCGGATATCGTTATCCACAGAAGAAAAATTCCATCCTTGGCCACAAAGATGTTCCAGCGCCCGCCCGGTGCATGGATGATTCATTTTAACCTGCCAGAGGGTACCTGTTGATTGCTTGCCGGTTCCCAGTTAGGTTCGCCGGGTCCGGACCAGGGACTGCGGCCGAAGAGGCTCTCCAAGGTGCAGTTTCCCACCCAAAAGCTCGTCTCTCTGGATGTTAGGAGGCACCCATACTCGGAACAAGGTTACCGAAGTACGACGATTCCGCTAGAAGGCGCCGCGGTTCTTGGTGGTTGGATGGAAATTCAGGTCGAGAGGATAGCCCGGCAGATCCACATGCACCGTATACTGCGTTTCAATCAGAATCGAACCGGTGCCCTGAGGACCAAAACGCTGGACTTTGATTTGCTCCTTGCCGATTGGAATTTCCAGGTCCTGGGCCTTTTTGAAGACGCTTTCACGAATAGCGTCTTCAGGCTTGGTGCTGTAGGTGCTCATCCGCGCTTCGGTCTCAATCGCATCTTCGAATTGGTAATTGGAAAAGTACGGCGGTATTAGCATGACGCCGCCGTAGATCACGGCCGCCATGACGGCGAATCCTAAAATCAGTTTTATAGTACCCATAACGCTCCGCTCGAGGCCGGGCGCGCCAGTGAATCTATCGCGCAGGCCTTAAAATCTTCTCAAAGTATCCCGTTATTGCGCCGATGCTAGCATCGTGCATTTCCCGTGTCGAGCGCTGAACCACTTCAACAGTACCTTCGGTAACCTTCTTTCCCACCGTCACCCGGTAAGGAATACCCACCAGGTCGGCATCTTTGAACTTCACTCCCGGCCGTTCGTCCCGGTCGTCCAGTAAAACCTCAAACCCCGCCGCCTCAAGCTGTTGGACAATGTTTTCCGCGACACTCTTTAACTTCTCGTCGCCCACATTCGTGGGCGTGACCACAATCTCGAAGGGTGCGATTGACGGCGGCAACCAGAAACCGTTCTCGTCATTACTCTGCTCGATTGCGGCGGTAAGGATGCGCTCGATCCCAATGCCATAACTCCCCATGATAGGCGTGACTTCTTTGCCATTGCGGTCCAGGACGCGCGCGCCCATGGATTCCGAATACTTGTAGCCCAGCTTGAAGATGTGTCCGATCTCGACGGCTGTGTCGATGCGCAACGGCGCACCGCAGTTGGGACAATTCTCGCCTGCCCCGACGCTGCGCAAGTCGGCGTAAGCCGTAGGTTGGAAGTCACGGCCCGGAGTGACATTCTTCAGATGATAGTCTTCCCTATTTGCGCCGGAGATCAGGTTCGTGCGGCCTTCGAGGGCCTGATCCACCAGCAGAATCGGCCGCTCGAGTTGTTCAGCATCGCGTGCCCATTCAATACCGATTGGCCCTAGAAATCCCGCCGGAGATTTGAACAGCGGTTCAATCTCCTCCGCTTGCATGGGGCGTGTCTGTTTGCCGTCGACCGCGGATGAGAGTTTTGCCTCATTGAGTTGGTGATCACCACGCAACAACACGATCACCGGACGCAGCACAGCTTTGCCGGTCTTAGAATCCTTCTCCTCGAACATGAGCGCCAGAGTTTTAATCTTATTTTTCGGTGAAACGCCCAGGAAGCGCGCTACATCTTCGATGGTCTTCTGTCCGGGCGTGTGCACCTCGAGCGGCTTGCCGTTGCCCGTCGCCGTCAGATCCTCAGCCGGAGCGAGCTTCGATGTTGCCTTTTCCATATTTGCCGCGTAATCACATTTCTCGCAGCTCACGATCTGATCCTCGCCTGCCGGCGTCCGGACCATGAATTCGTGCGACTGCGATCCTCCCATGGCTCCCGAATGCGCTTCCACCACCACGTACTTCAAACCGCAGCGGTCAAAGATTCGGCAATATGCGTCGTAGTGTTTCTGGTAGGAAACGTCCAGGCCAGCGGCATCAATGTCGAATGAATACGAATCCTTCATCAGGAATTGCCGAACTCGCAACAAACCGGACTTGGGCCGCGCCTCGTCGCGGAACTTACTCTGAATCTGATACCAGATCTGCGGCAGCTGCTTGTAGCTGCGCAGCTCCTTGCGCGCGATCTCCGTCATGACTTCTTCTTCAGTCATGCCTAAGCACAAGTCAGCGCCCTTGCGGTCCTTGAGCCGGAACATGGTGTCGCCCATGACGGACCAACGCCCACTGGACTCCCACAGCTCCCGTGGATGCAGAGCGGGCAGATAAAATTCCTGCCCGATCTTGTCCATCTCCTCGCGCACGATCCCGATGATCTTGTTGAACGATCGTTGTCCCAGAAAAAGGTAGGAATAGATTCCCGCAGCGAGCTGGCGGATGTAACCTGCCCGAACGAGGAACTTATGACTGGCAACCTCGGCGTCCGCGGGAGCCTCGCGCAGCGTGGGGATGAAAAGTTGCGACCAGCGATGCATAGTTAGTGATTCCGCCAGGAAAGGAATTCGTTATTGTACGTGGAAGAGCGTGACTCTGCCATTCGGTTAGGTAGCGATCTGGCGAATGCGCTCGCCGGGAAGTAAAATGCATTCACAATGAATCCCATCGATGACGATCCTCTACTGCGCCTACGTGGCTCGGGGAAAAACCTATGGGCCGACGAGCACGCGGATGAATATATACGCCGGCTGCGAGAAGGTTGGGATGAAGCCGCGGACCTTCGCGAGGGCCGAGAGCCATCAGCAGACCTTGCTGGAGGGTCTCAGGAGTAGTTGTTAACCCGCCAACTGCTTCAGAATTTCTTTCCCCAATTTCTGCGTCTCGCCAAAGAATTTCTGATACTCGACAAACAGCCGGTTCAGTTCCAGCGACTTGTCGGCATTGAGCCGTTGGCGAAGAATCATGTCGCGCACATGAACTGGGTTGGGAAGAGTTGCTTCTTCAGTTAATTCTTCGAGAGCCGTATTGGGATCATAGTGATACATAAAAGTTGCTCATCGTGTTGCCGATGTTCTAACCCTACATCAGCTCCGTCCCCCACAAATCATGCAGATGCACAATGCCCTCCAGCTTCCCCGCAGAATCGACGACGATCAGCGATGTAATCTTTTTTTCTTCCATCAGAGCTAAGGCCGTAGCAGCAAATTCCTGTCCGGAAATGGTTCGAGGGGTTTTCGTCATACACTCGCCTGCTGTCAGATCGAGCACGTCCTTGCCACGCTTTTCCAGCAATCGCCGCAGATCGCCATCGCTGATGACGCCGACCAGCTTTTCGCCATCCACCACGGTCGTTATGCCGAGCTTTTTGCGAGACATTTCGTAAATCACATCGGGCATTTTGGTTTTGGGCGCCACCCGAGGCACCGCATCTCCGGTGTGCATCAAAGCTTCCACTCGTGCAAGCTGCTTACCCAGTTTGCCGCCCGGATGCAAATTGGCAAAGTCTTCTTCTTTGAATCCACGTCTTTCTGCGAGCGACATTGCCAGCGCGTCGCCCAACGCGAGCATGGTTGTGGTGGAAGCCGTGGGCGCCAATCCCAGAGAGCACGCTTCCTGCGCCACCGAGCAATCCAGAGCGACATCCGCGGCCGCCGCCAGCGTGGAAAGTTTCCCCGACCGCTGTTTCGAATTTTTGTGTGACACTGCATCGCCGGTGAAACTGATCAACTTCACCTGCAACCGCTTGATAGTTGCTAGCAACCGCAGAATCTCTTCTGACTCCCCGCTGGCTGATAGCGCCAGCACCACATCGCCACGCACAACCATGCCCAGATCACCATGCACCGCCTCTACCGGATGCATGAACAGCGCAGGCGTTCCGGTGGAATTCAGCGTGGCGGCAATCTTGCGCGCTATGATTCCACTCTTTCCCATACCCGTCACCACCACGCGTCCGCGACAGGCGCAGAGCAATTCCACTGCGCTGTTGAAAGTTTCCGCCATGGGCCCGGCAATGCGATCAGCGAGTGCGTGCAGCGCTGCTGCCTCGATACGCACCACGTTCTCGCCGATGTGTTTCATGGGAGATTGGATGTTAGCAAATGCTGGCAGAGAAGTTAACGGGCGTCTGAATTCAATCAGAAATGTTCTTCCACTGCCGGTGTATGTTCCATGGCAGTTCTCTCCTTGATTGCGCGGTCCCACGGTCCGGCTTGCCAATTGTCGCGATTCTTGTCGGAATGAATCCATGGTGGCAGATTGATTGCAAGATTACGCGCCATGGCCAGCACGTAGGGTTCATAGAGCGTCCGCAGATAAGCCAGCTTCTGCTCTGCCTCGGGGCCTTCCCGCAAACGTATCCCGCGCGTTTCTAGACTCTGTCGAAGCCGCGCCAACTCAGGCGCAGGTAACCGGTCAGGATGCCCGGGATCGTAACGCGCATGCACTACCTGTGACAGATCGACCACAGCATGCCGCGCCATCGCGAAAGTGATTCTGGCCTGCTCGGGACGAATCTGATCCACACCCGAAATTACTAGGGAAGTCGCATCAAGGATAGTAGTCAGCGCTCCCAACCACGATTGATTGTTGTGTTGTGAACGGAAAAAACTGAGCACCGGATAAGAGAGATGACTTTCCAGCACCTCAGCCGCCCAACGTTCCCAATCACGAAGAATCTGGTCAAGCACTTCCTGTTGTGGACAGTTGCCAAATCTCGATAGCAGCTCCGCCGCACTAGGTGGCGATCCGGCACGAGCATCGAGCAGTGAGATTTCGATCTCTCGCCTGGAAAATGATGAATAGATCGTCGGCAAGTATCCAATGACCACGCCAAGGAAAGCGAAGCCCAGGCCGGATTGCAGCACGGTCAACGCGCGCGACAGGCTGCTTATGGGAGCCACGTCTCCCAGCCCGAGCGTGAAGAATGTCTCCCCGCTCATATAAAGGACTGTCCAGAAGGTGACCCGCTCGTTGCCTAAATGCACATGCTCGCCAATCCCGTGTTGCAGCAGGGCAAAGCCAAGAATCAAGCCGAAAGCCCAAAACATGAGTAGGAGGATTAGCGACAGAGGCCCGAAGTATCCGAGAAAATTCTCCCGCCGGCTAGGGGACTTAATATGACTCGTGATTCTCGACCATGGTCTCCAGGTATAGCGATAAAACCAGGTAGTCAGACGAAATTGCCTGCGGATTCTGCGCGGAAGAACGACAGTCTCAAATGCATCCAGCAGGATAAGGAGAATAAGAAAAATACCAGCGATAGCGGAAAGAATCATCATGGAACGATGGTGATACTGAGGCCGGAAATGGTAGCAGATTTAGCGGCTGAATTTCCCCGCACCGCCCGCGCATCGCCCGCAGTGTGACGTGGCGGCGATCACATCTTTTGCCAAGCTCCGAGCACAACATAGTCGTCTGGATAGGCAGCGGCCCAGTCCGTAGGACGAAAATTTAGCCCAGCGCTTCAGCGCTGGGTAGGCAGGTCAACAGAGTAAGTCCCGGAGGGACCACATCATGTCGCACTCATACTCAAGCAACAGAATTCACGTAATCTTCAGCACCAAGGAAAGACACAAAAACATTTCCGACGAGCAACAACCCACACTTTGGGCTTACATGGCTGGAATTGCCCGTAATCAAGGCTTCGAGGCCATGATCATCGGCGGTGTGAAAGATCACGTGCATGCACTTCTGCTCCTGCCGCCCAGCTTGCCCTTGTCGAAAGCAATTCAATTTCTGAAAGGAAGTTCGTCGAAGTGGTTA
>MNGW01000007.1 GCA_001918935.1 Acidobacteriales bacterium 13_1_40CM_3_55_5
AATAGAAAGACGGCTGACTTCTTGCATGTGCTTGGCCAGCGCGGCATCCAGAAAAGCCGCGGCAGCTTCGTGATCCAGGTGGGCGCCGCCTTCCGGTTCAGGAACGATACCGTCAATACATCCCAACTGATTCAAATCTGTGGGCGTGATGCGCAGAGCCTGCGCCGCCAGATCTTTTTTGCTGGAGTCACGCCACATGATGGAGGCACAACCTTCCGGGGAAATTACGGAATAAATAGTGTTTTCCATCATCAGGACACGATCAGCAACCGCAATGGCCAATGCTCCGCCGCTGCCTCCTTCTCCGGTGATGGTTGTGATTACCGGTACGTGCAGTCTCGCCATCTCACGCAAATTGCGAGCTATCGCTTCAGCTTGTCCGCGCTCTTCCGCTCCCAAGCCGGGATATGCGCCGGGAGTATCCACAAAGGTAAATATGGGGCGATGGAATTTCTCCGCAATCTTCATCGCGCGCAACGCCTTGCGATACCCTTCGGGATTGGGCATGCCGAAGTTGCGGTAGACCTTTTGCTTGGTGTCGCGGGCTTTCTGATGGCCAATCACCATTACGTCATCGCCATGAAAACGTGCCATGCCGCAAATGATGGCAGGATCATCGGCGTAACCGCGATCACCGTGGATTTCGCTCCAGTCGGTGAAGATACGCTCGATGTAATCCAGGGTATAGGGACGCTGCGGATGCCGTGCCAGTTCTGTTTTTTCCCATGCGCTGAGATGGGCTGACACCTGTTTGCGCAAGGTATTGATTCGCTCATTGAGCTGCTGGATCTGGCGCCGGGTATCGTCGGTCTGCCCGGCGACGGACTGCAATTTGGCAAGCTGCTGTTCGATTTTTCCCAGTTCCTGCTGCGCTTTGAGTCCGGAATCCATCTTGCTGCCGTCACCGTTCCTGGCGGTCCATCGTGCCTCCACCATAGACAGGAGTAGCTCAGCACCGGTCATTACCAGAGTGGCATTGCCTACGGCCGGGGCCACTGCTGTTTGCGCGCTGAAACTTCTGGGAATGGAAGCCCTCATCCGCCGCACATTTCAATTTTAGTTAATAATGCGCACCGCACCGCGGCCGCACAGCTCTTCGACGCGTGCAATAAAGCTGCGGTCTGGCTGAACATTATAGCCTTCCGCCTCCATGACCACCATGAAATCGCCCTGGCGTTCCACGTCGAATAAGACTCTCGCTTCCCCCCTGCGCTGTGCGCATAGCGTGTGAAGCGCGTCCACGGTGAGTTCACTCGCGCTCTCGACGGGAATGCGAATGCGCAAGGAGCGTGGCAAGGGGACCTTGGCGTCTTCGAGCGCCATAATGTCGCTCACCGTCAGCTTGGGATTGGCGCCTTCTTCAATGCGCACCCCGCCACGCACTAATACTGGCACCTCCATCTTGACTTTTTCCTGCAATCGCCGGAAAGCGTCGGGGAAGACGAGCATCTCCACCGAGCCAGCCATGTCTTCCAGATTGGCTTGGGCATAGAAGTCCCCTTTTTTTGACTTTAGAACGCGGAGATTCGTAATGATGCCGGCAGTGGCGATAGTTTCATCTTTGCCCGTGGAAGACTTCATCGCTGAGATGTCTTCCGTACTGAGAGCCCGCAGGTCATCTAGTTTGTCGCGATATTTCTCCAAAGGGTGCCCGGAGATGAAAAACCCTAGAATTTCTTTCTCGTTGGCAAGGCGAACGTGTTCGTCCCAGTCGGGCGTATCGGGCAGTTTGTCATCGTGCGTGTGTACCTCATCCTGAAACACACCGAACAATCCATGCTGTCCGGATTCCGCATCGCGCTGGGTTTTCTGCGCGCCCTCGATTGCCTTGTCCAACACTGCCATCAACTGGCCGCGGCGGCCGAGCGAATCCATTGCGCCACTTTTGATCAGAGACTCCAATACACGCTTGTTAAGCAATCTCAGGTCAACCTTCTCGCAGAACTCATAGATAGACGTAAAACGGCCAAGCTTCGTTCTTGCGGCAATAATCGATTCAATGGCGTTGTGTCCCACATTCTTCACCGCGGCGAGACCGAACCGAATGGCGCTGCCATGCGGGGTGAAGTTGGCATCGGACACATTGATGTCAGGAGCCTCGACGGCAATGCTCATCTCGCGGCATTCGTTGATGTACTTGACCACATCATCGGTGCTGCCGGTCACGGAAGTCAGTAATGCTGCCATGAACTCGACCGGATACCGTGTCTTCAAATAGGCGGTGTGATAGGCCAGCAAGGCGTAGGCAGCCGAATGCGATTTATTAAAACCGTACCCCGCAAACTGCGCCATGAGGTCGAAAATCTTTTCAATCTTCTTTGGCGGATAACCCCGCTGGGTGGCACCGCTGACAAACCTTTCGCGCTGTGCCGCCATTTCCTCGGCAATCTTTTTGCCCATAGCTCGCCGCAGCAGGTCGGCTTCACCCAGAGAATAACCGGCCAGCCGGTGGGCAATCTGCATTACCTGTTCCTGATAGACGATCACACCCAATGTCTCTTGCAATATCTCTTGCAGTTCCGGCAACTCGTATTCGATTTTCTTTCGGCCATGTTTGCGATCAATGAAATCGTCGATCATGCCACCTTGGATCGGGCCGGGGCGGTAAAGCGCATTGAGAGCGGTGAGGTCTTCGATGGAGTTGGGTTGATAACGCCGGAGTACATCTCGCATGCCATGTGATTCGAACTGAAACACGCCCGATGTGAGTCCCCGATGGAATACTTTTTCGTAGGTCTCGTGGTCTTCGAGCGGAATCCCCTCGAGCGTAATGCTGTCCCCACGCGTCGTCGCGATCAGTTTCACCGCGTCATCCAAGATGGTAAGCGTGGTCAGCCCGAGAAAATCCATCTTGAGCAGACCCATCTTCTCGATGGCTACCATGTCGAAAGCAGTGACAATTTCGTCGTTCTTTGTCTTGTGCAGTGGAACTAGTTCAATCAGAGGCCGAGGAGAAATCACTACGCCAGCGGCATGTACGCCTGCATTGCGCACCATGCCCTCAAGCTTCTTGGCCGTATCGAGCAGTTCCCTCACCTGGGCATCGGCGTCGTAGGCCTGCTGCATTGCCGGAGAATCCTTGATGGCATTTTCCAGTTTGATATTGAGCTGGTTGGGCACCATCTTGGCGATGCGGTCGACATCGCTGTAGGGCATATCCATGGCGCGACCCACATCCTTGATCGCTGCCTTAGCGGCCATGGTGCCGAACGTGATGATCTGTGCCACGTTCTCGCGTCCATACTTCGCGGTGACGTAATCGATGACCTCGCCTCGCCGGTTCATGCAGAAATCGATGTCGATGTCCGGCATGGAGACTCGTTCAGGGTTCAAAAAACGTTCGAACAGCAATTCGTGTTGGAGAGGATCGAGGTCGGTGATGCCCATCGAGTAAGACACTAGCGATCCCGCCGCCGACCCACGTCCCGGTCCCACAGGAATATCATGCTCACGCGCATAGCGGATAAAATCCCAAACTATAAGGAAATATCCAGAAAACCTCATCTGTTGGATGATGGACAACTCTTGCTTAAGACGCTGTTCATATTCCATGAGGCTGTGCTTCAGTCGGCCCTGACTTTCTAGTTGTCGCAACGTCTCCAGCCGCCGAGCGAAGCCTTTCCTTGTGACATCTTCGAAATAACTGTCTAGTGTGTAGCCATCGGGGACATCGAAGTGGGGAAATGGATTGCTGACTTTTTCCAGCCGCATGCTGCAGCGTTCCGCAATGGCCAATGTTCGAGCGAGAACTTCGGGCGAATCTTTGAAAACCCGGTACATCTCGTCGTGGCTTTTGACGTAGAAGCCGGAGCCCTGAAACTTCATGCGATTCGTGTCCTGGATGGATTTGCCGGTCTGGATGCAAAGCATCACATCCTGGGCGTGAGCATCGTCTTCGCAAAGGTAGTGGCTGTCGTTGGTCGCCACCAAGGGCAAACCCAAATCTTTTTCGAGCTTAAACAGATGGGGACGGATGCGATGCTCCATCTCCAAGCCCTGATCCTGAAGTTCAAGATAGAAATTTTCTTTGCCGAAGATATCGCGATACGTTGCGGCAGCATTGCGCGCCGCCTCGTACTTGTCTTCCATCAGGTACTCTGCAACTTCACCCTTCAGGCAACCGGAAAGGCCGATCAAACCCTGGGAGTGCTCGGCAAGAAATTTCTTGCTGACTCGAGGTTTGTAGTAAAAGCCACGAAGAGAAGCTTCAGAGGTGATCTTCACCAGATTGCGATAGCCCACTTCGTTTTCGGCCAGGACCAGGAGATGGTTATACGTGTCACCGTCGGGCGGAGTACGTTCGATAACGTGATCTTCCTTCTTGCATACATAAAGCTCGCAACCCACGATCGGCTTCACCCCAGCTTTGTTAGCCGCATTCACAAAGTGCACTGCACCAAAAATGTTGCCATGATCGGTCATGGCAACCGCGGGCATGCCGAGCTCCTTTACGCGGTGGACAAGCTTTTCCACATCGCAGGCGCCATCAAGCATGGAGTAATCGGTATGGAGGTGCAGGTGGACGAATTGGGACATCAGAGGCTCTGTTTAGGATTTTACGTCGAGGCCATTCTAAGTGGAAGAAGCCCTCGAAAAGCCGCCAACTTATCCACAGCTTGAGCGCCAATATAGGAAACTGAGGAAAGCCGCGTAACCGGGCAATTCCTTCTTTAGCGGCGTTTCTTACCTTTCACTTTCTTCGGCGCAGCGCGAATGACCTTTTTCTCTTTTTGCTTCGCTGGCCTAGGTGAAGCGGGAGGTTTGGGGGGTTCTACCTTCGCCCCGGCTTTCGCGGGCGGCGGCGTTGCGGGCGCAACCACACCTTTCCCCTTTTTCTTGCCGGTGAGCGGTGCTGCAGCTGCGGGAAGGACAGCAACAGCCGCGGCTTTGGCAGCCCGTCCCCTTTTCGCGGGCGGAGGTGGCGGTGGCGGCGGCGGGGGAGGTGCCAGCGGCTTCAAGAATCTCAAGATCTCCGTGCGCGAACGCAGCTTTCCGTCAAGCAAGAGCATGAAAACGTCTTGCGCAATCTTTGGATACTCTGGCAACTGGGGCGTGATGCGCAGTTCGGTCATCTCCGGCAACGGAATCTTCTGCTGCAACTGCCGCCACTTGGTGAAGAAGTTCCTGATCTTCTGCACGACCGCTTGCTGCCGCGCGGTAACGGCGAGAAACAAGATCATTTCCGGACGAGCTTCGGACAATAATTTCCAGGTGCGTGATGGCGTCGCGGCTTCCTTACTCGTGAGCCTCTTTGCCAGGCTTTTCGCGTTTTGTTCAAGATCCCGCCAAGCCTCCACCAGGTCTTTTCGGGGAATGAGCTTGCGCATGTCGGCAATGTCCTTCTCGCCGAGCCTGGCGGTCAAGAAATACAACACCGCTGGAGCGGGATCCGGGGAATATCCCAATTCGTTCATTTGCTGTCGCGTTTTCAGTAGCTGGCCAAGCCCGGCGGCGTCTACCTTGGCGGTAGTCCAACGCGGGTTCAGCACTTTGAGCCAGTCTTCCTTTTCCAGCACGCGCAGGATGTGCAGCGGATCATCTTCGTAAGCCAACTGCTCGATCTCGTACCCGATCGCGCGGTTGGTGATGTATTCCATGTATTTGTTTTCTACCGCCGACGTGAAGCGGGCTTGCGTACGCTCCTCAAGGGGCCAATGGAAGCGAGCGGCAAAGCGGCTGGCGCGGATCAGGCGCGAGGGATCTTCGACAAAGGCATAGTTGTGCAGCACCCGGATCAGCTTAGCTTCAATATCAGCCGCCCCGTTGAAAGGATCCATCAGCAGACCGCGCGAGCCTGGGTTCAGCGATAAGGCCATGGCGTTGAACGTGAAATCCCGGCGGCGCAGATCTTCTATGATCGTTGCCGGCGATATGCTAGGTGGCTTGCCCGCTTTCTCGTACTGCTCCGTCCTGGCCATACTGATTTCGGCACGGACGCTGCCCGGCAATCTGAGGTATACCGTCTTGAAGTCTTCATCGGCAGAAGAAATCACCGCCCCGGCGCGTTCCAACTCCTTCTGCAATTTGAGTGGGTTGCCCTGTACCGTAAAATCCAAGTCGCGGATGGAAAAACCGCTAATGATGTCGCGCACCGCGCCGCCGGTGAGATAGATATTCATGCCCGCGGCGCGAGCAATGTCTTGGACGAGGGCGACCCCGCGTTGCTGATCCGGCGTCAGCCGGATTTCCATGGTGTAAATGTAATCAGCCATTCTTTAGTGGCGACTGCCGGCTGCTACTGAACCCCAGTTCACCAAGATTTCCACAGGGCAAAGCCTCGGCGAACCTGTAGCTCCGGACTTCGGCGCGTAAATTACTCTAATCAATAGGTTTAGACTAATTGGGACGGGACATGGCAAGCTAATGAAAATAACACAAGGTTAACAATTTGGCTACTGTCAACGTGATGACCCGGCGGAGTCGTGGGAAAAGTGCGAGAATCTGCTTGGGCCAAGCAGCGCGAAGCCGCCCCTGACGCCCTTTTAGACCAATCATCATGCCGTCCACCCATAAAAAGGTCGTAGTCCGGAAGATGGACCGGGATTCGATCAACGGTTACGTTGCGCCTGCCAATTTCGTCCATGACAGCAAACTGGAACTGCTGAACACCGCCGGCAACGTTGTCGCAATTGAGCTGCGCGATATTAAGGGCGTGTACTTCGTCCGCGAATTCGGAGATTCGGATTCGCTCAGCCGCAAAACCTTCACTAGCCGTCCGCGAACCGAGGGACTCTGGGTCAGGCTCAAGTTCAAAGACAACGAGGTTCTTGAAGGCATGATGCCCAATGACCTATCGCTGACTACGGCGGAAGGATTTCTTATCAATCCGCCAGACATGCGCTCCAACACCCAGCGCATTTTCGTTCCCCGCAGCGCACTATCATCCCTCACAGTGCTGGCGGTGATCGGGGCAACCCGACGGCGACGCAAGGGTGCCCTCATGGATACCCGGCAGGTACAACTGTTCGGAGAATGATCCAGGACTTGGCACTTAGCCTTTAGCACTTAGCCTTAAAAAACTTCGGCTGCCTTTTCCGAGCAGTACTCAGGAACCAGAATGGCTAAACGCAAGTGCCAAGTGCTAATTGCTGCGCCTTTCAATCCCCTTCGATACAATCACCGTCTCACCCGCAATCGCGGGCCATCATTATGAAACTTGCACAAATCGCCACCGTCCTGGGCGCGCGCCTGGAAAATGGCTCGCCCGATACTGAAATCACCGGCGTCGCGGGAATCGAGAAAGCGGGTCCTGGTCACCTCACTTTTGTAGCCAATCCAAAGTACGCGTCAGCTGCGAGAACTGCAAAGGCGGGGGCAGTCATTGTGGCCGAAAACTTTCCCCACATTCCTTGCGCCATGCTGCGCAGCGGCAACCCCTATCTCGCATTTGCCAGGGCGATTGAACTTTTCTATCAACCGCCGAAATATGCGCCTGGCGTCCACGCCACAGCGGTAATTCATCCGTCCGCCAAGATTGGAGAAAACGCCCACATTGGTCCATACGTCGTGGTCAGTGAGGATGTACAAATCGGTAGGAACGCCGTGCTGTTGGCACACGTCGTGGTCTATCCTGGAGCAAAGATCGGTGACAATTTTTTCGCGCACGCTCATGCTGTCGTGCGGGAGCATTGCCAACTGGGCAATTCTGTTGTGCTGCAGAACGGCTCAGTAGTGGGTTCCGATGGATTTGGCTTCGCCAAGGATGATTCCGGTCACTGGCAGAAGATCACGCAGTCCGGTCCAGCCGTGGTCGAAGACGATGTCGAAGTGCAGGCCAATGCCTGCATAGATCGCGCGAGCGTAGGGGAAACGCATATCGGCCGGGGCGCTAAGATTGACAATCTGGTTCAAGTGGGACACGGTTCCCGGGTCGGCGAGAATACTTTGTTGTGCGCACAAGTCGGACTTGCTGGTTCGACGGATGTGGGGAACAACGTGATCCTGGCCGGACAAGTCGGCGTAGCCGGTCACTGCAGCATCGGCGACGGGGCTATCGCCACGGCACAAACGGGAATTCCCAGCGACGTCGCTGTTGGAGCAGTCGTCAGCGGCTACCCGGCAATTGATAACAAGTTGTGGCTACGATGCTCGGCAGTATTCAGCCGCTTACCGGAAATGGCGAAAGCGTTGCGGACGAAAGCGGTCAAAGATTGAATCAATGGTAGGAATGGATTTACACCACGGAATCTTTGCTACACAACCCCCTGCTGTCCGGTCAAATCCTTGGCAGTCTGCAAATCTGGTTGCTGAAACTCTGCAGGCAATGCACTGTTAATGGCATTTCTCACCTTCACCATCAAACACTCCCGGCCGCCGAAATCTTTAGGTTCAATGGGATCGTGAAAAGTCACATTGACTGTGCCCGGCCTGATCGCAAATCTTCGCTTGGGCATTATGTAATGTGAGCCCGCGATGGTTACTGGCGCGACAGGCACATTACATTCAGTAGCGAGGTAAAACGGTCCTTTTTTGAAAGGTAGCAGTCTGCCGTCTAAGGAACGGTGGCCTTCTACATAGATTGTCATATTGATGCCTTGTTGGATGACCTCGGCCGCGCTGCGAACGGCGGCAATCCCGGCGTCCCGGTTGCCGCGGTCCACTGGGACCAGGGATCCCATTCGCATCGCCCGTCCCAACAGCGGATAACTGAATAATTCTTTCTTCGCCATGACCGACGTACGGCGAGGAATCAGCGGCAGCAGGAGTGGCGGATCGATATTGGAAACGTGATTGGACATGAAGATGTAAGTTCGCGCAGCATCCAGCTTGTCGAGGCCGATAGTGCGCACACGGATTCCAGCGAGGCGGACTCCCGTCCAAGCTCCCCACATGCCCGCCCGGTAGAGAAAATTGATGTTGCCGGTAATCAACGTCCAGGGAAAAGCCACCACTGCCACAAGAGGAAGCAGCGCGGCCCAGAAGCCAAGCATTATGATTGTGCGAATCAAGATTCCTTCAGCTCAACCTCGGAGCGGTGCCGGCTTGCTCACACCTTTGCAGATGCCTCCATCGGATTTCTGTCAGGGTTGCCTCCGGAAAGAGACTTCAGACGTTGCGGTAAGGTTTCATAAATCCCGCCGAAGCCGCCATTGGAAAGGATGGCAACAACGTCTCCCGGGCGCATTTCCGGTGCCACAAGCTGCACGATTCCATTTACCTCCGGCACAATGCGCGCGCGCCTGCCATGTTCCTGCACCTGAGCCCCAAGGGCCGCCAGGTCCAATCGCTCGGTCTCAGGGATGGCCTCTGACTTGAACACATCGGCGACCACCACTTCATCGGCCAGCGCCAGGCTTTTCGCCAGTTCCTTCTGCAGCACATTTCGACGAAGCGTGTTCGATCGCGGTTCGAGGATCACCCACAACCGTGCACCTGGATAGCGCGAACGCAGCGCTGTCAAGGTACCCGCTATCGCCGTGGGATGGTGCGCGAAGTCATCAATAATGGTGATGCCGTTCACCTGGGCTCTAACCTCCAAACGTCGCTTTACGCTTTTAAAAGTTTTAAGCGCGGCCGCGATTTCCTGTTTAGAGATGCCGTATCCAGCGGCCAGGGCCGCGGCTGCAGTAGCGTTCCAGACGTTATATTCGCCGGCCAAGGCAAATTCAAAATTCGTCCAGGCTTCGCCATTGCGCAGCACCGACCATGTGGTACGTGTGGGTTCGAGTCGCAAGTCGGTCACTCGCCATGTGGCGTTCGCGGCCGCGCCATAGCGCTCTACGGGACAGAATGCCCGCTCCAAAGACCGAGCAAGACTTTCGCCGGTGTCGAAGGCGACGATGCGTCCTCGCTGTGGGATCAGATTCACCAGCCGCTTGAAGGCAGTTTCCACCGCGTCGAGGTCTTTGTAAATATCGGCATGATCGAATTCGACCGAAGTTAGAATCAATCCATTGGGAAAGTAATGCAGGAATTTGGGGCCTTTATCGAAGAATGCGGTATCGTACTCGTCTCCTTCGAGGATGAAATGTTTGCCCTGCCCCAACTGGAAGCTGCTGCTGAAATTCTCTGCGATGCCGCCAACCAGGAAGGAAGGCTGCATCCCTGCGGTGTGAAAAATCCAAGCCAGCATTGAGGTGGTCGTGGTCTTGCCGTGTGTGCCCGCTACCACCAAGACTTCTTTGCCGCGCAGGAATTCGTCATGCAGGATCTGGGGCAAGGAATGTAACGGGATGTGTTCATCCAGAACGTGTTCGAGTTCGACATTGCCGCGCGAAATAGCGTTTCCGACTACGACAAGATCGGGCCGAGGTTCCAGGTTCTTCACCCCAAAAGGCTGGCGGACTGTAATGCCGAGGGATTCTAAAAAAACCGACATCGGAGGATAGGCGGCGGCATCCGACCCGCTGACGCGAAAGCCCCGCTGCCGCAGCATCCCGGCCAGCGACGCCATTGCTGTGCCGCAGATGCCGATCAAGTGAACATGTTTCTGCTCAGTCATATTTTTTCAATCATGTCCGCCGCCGCGCGGAGACCGCAGACGGCGCCGTAGCCGCTTCCAGAATCGTCAATCTCGCTTCCCTGCTATCGACGGTAAGGGCCGCGCGCACTCCGATGGGAAGCGTGACATTGCGCTGAGAAACGTGCCCAGACCGCAAACCGAACGCCACCGGAATTCCCAGATCACCCACGACGCGCAGCACAACTTCCTCTAGAGTGTAGCCCTGGCCCTTGTGCTGCACGCAATCCGTCATCTCGCCGAAGATAATTCCCCGTGCGCTCTCCAACTTTCCTGCCAGCTTCAATTGCATCAGCATGCGGTCGATCTGGAAAGGCTTGGTGGCAACATCCTCCAAAAATAAAATTGTGCCCGCGGTGCGGATCTGATACGGCGTGCCGAGCGAAGCCACCAGCATCGACAGGCAGCCTCCGTAGAGGACGCCCTCGGCGGAGCCCTCAACCAGCGGCTTCATCCCGGAATCCGATGGCACAGCCCATTCCGAGCGCCCAGTCAGAGCCGCTTCCCATGAGATCAAATCCACTCCATCCGCATGAGCAAAATCTTTCGTGATCATTGGCCCGTGGAACGTAAGCAATCCGGTCGAATCCACAAAATGGGTCAGCAATGTGGTGTTGTCACTGTAACCGACAAAGATCTTCGGGTGTCGTGCGATCTTTTGAAGGTTCAATTTGCCCAGCAGATAATTTGAGCCGTAGCCACCTCGGGCGCAAAGAATCGCTCGGACTTCGTCGCGGACAAACATTTCCTCTAGTTCCCTCACCCGACGCTCGGCGGATCCGGCAAAGTAAAGATCCTGATCGAAGATGGATTCCAAGCAGAAAGGTTTGTATCCCAGGCGACGCAGCATATCGCAGCCGGCGTTCAGGAGATCCCGCTGGATATTGCTGGCCGGCGCGACAATGCCCACGGTATCGCCATGCTGCAACGCGGGGGGCTTGATGCGCGGGATCGGAGTGCCAGGCTGCTGCATTATTACAGTCCCATGCTAAACGAAAAACTCGCCCCGGCCGATGAGCTGAGCCGGTCCGCGTAAGAACACTTGGTCTTCCCACCGGACGGTCTGCACTCCGCCAGGCGTGTGCACACGCACCGGTGACTCAGCGCGCTTTGCGGAGATGGCTGCGACTGCAGAGGCGCACGACCCGGTACCCGAAGACTGCGTTTCGCCCACTCCACGTTCGAAGAAGCGAGCTTCTACATTGGTTTTGTCTTTGGAGATCACGAGCTCAACGTTAATCCCATACTTGAAGTCATGATGGCGTCCGATTTCTGCTGCTTCGGCCTGCCAACCCGGCCCAAACTCGTTCACGAAGACTACATAATGCGGGTTTCCGACTGAAACCGGAATGCCTCGCACCTCGCGGAATGCCAGCTTGATGGGAAATTCTTCCCCCACCTGAGGCTCACCCATCGCGATCTCAAACTCGTACTGGATTTCATTGCGCGAGGTCAGCATGCAGGTCTTTATCCCGGCGCCCGTGCGGATGGTCACTTTTTCCCGGGCATGCTCTGAGCAAAAATAAGCTGCTACACAGCGCGTGCCATTCCCGGAGATCTCTGCTTCCGATCCATCGGCATTAAACAGGCGCGCGCGGACGTCAGCGTCCTGTGCCGGAAACAGCCACTCCACTCCGTCTGCTCCAACCCCGCGATGCCGGTCGCAAATGCGACGGCTAAACCCGGCCAAATCCGGGGGAGCGTGCATACCATCAATGACCAGGAAATCATTTCCGCACGCATTCGCCTTCACGAAAGGGACCACATTGGGGGCGGCGCTCATTCTGGTTCCACTGGCCCTACCAGAACGGCGGTCTCGAGTACCGCAGATTGCTTCAATCCTCGGAAAATCTCCTCTTGCTGCTTGTGAGGACGTGCGAGGTCGAATTGGAGCCGCACATGGTCTTTGGTTGCCGCGACTTGCTTGTTTTTCATCGACGAATGGGTGATCTCGAGAATGCGGTTAACTTCGGCAATCACCTCGTCGGCGGTCTTCCCTGTGACTTCGTAGGTGTTGATTTCGAGCTTGAGATTCATCCGCCGCAGAGTGCCTCCCAAGAAAAACAGAGCAAAAAGGATGACCGCCGTCGCGAATATTGCTGTCAGGTACTGGCCGCCTCCAACTGCCATTCCGATTGAGGCGACCACGAATAGCGTTGCCGCCGTGGTCAGACCCAACACCAGCTCTCCATGTGCGCGGAGAATCGAGCCGGCGCCGATAAAGCCAATGCCCGGGATGATTTGTGCTGCAATGCGGGTATGGTCGCCGCTGGGATATCCGGCTTGCAGCTGATCCGACAAAATGGTGAACATGGCAGCCCCAAAACAAATAAACATATTGGTGCGCACTCCAGCGGGGCGATGCTTCATCTCTCGCTCCAACCCAATCAGTCCGCCCAGAATGCCAGCCAACACCAGTCGCACCATGGACAGAAACACCGTCGAAGACGTTTCTGTCTGCAGCAGATCGTAAAAATGGTGCAATGTCGTCATCAGGAATGGCTGGATTTTATCACCGTAAACAGCGAGCCTAGCCATCTTGAGCAGTGCTAGTTAACCCAGCTGATTACTGTGGTCGAGAATGCGTCGCATAGATTGTCGTGGTTGCCTGGCCCGGGACCTGGATTTGGGCGATGCGAACCAAGCCCTTGGCTTGAAGGCTTACCGAGACCGGATCGCCGTCCGTCGCAGCTATGAAGTCCGCGTGATTTAGTGGATTTGAAAGCGCTTGCTCCCACAACCCCTCGGGATCAGAAGGCTGCCTCCAGGTTCGATGATTGCCTTCATTGATCACACGTCGCAACGAAATACCGGCCTGCTGTATGGCACCGACGTGGTCGCCCAAATACATGAGTAATGTTGAATCCGCAGGGAGAGTCTTCAAGCTTGCGGCCAGTTGGGTCTCCAGAGCGATTCGGGACCGAGAATTGATCCACGCTTCACGATAACAAACCGGCCGCTCGCGCCAAACCGACCAATAACTGGCGGCCACGAAAATGAAGACTGCGATTCTGATGAGAGCCTTGCCTGTGCTGTTCTGGACCAAGCCCGACATGAAATACATTGCCAACGCGGCAAACACGGCAAGAGCGGGAAGCATTTCGAGTCCATAGCGTACGTTGTAGTAAGAAAAAGGCCACCACTCCGGCAAAAAAATGGGCACGCCACCGTATGCGATCGAAAGCATGTAAAACGGCAAAGGAACCCACAGCAGCAAAAGTGGCCACAGCCGGTGATTGCAGATCCCACTCATTGCCGTTCCCATCAGCAGAAGGAAGACCCAAAGCCTCTGCCATTTCCCTTCCGCGACATTCAGTTCTGCTGACTTCAGAAAATAACTGCCAGCGACTGGCAAATTGTGCGTGCCTGGGTGTGGGGGATAGCCGGGGCGGGAAGTCTTCTGCTCGATTGCTCGTGCCGAATAAGGACCGTTGGCGAATTCCAGTGGGTTGCGATAGATGATCGCGTTGTAAGCAAGCCAAAGCACCGGAGCCGCCCCCACCAGCAGAGTGAACTTTCTGAGATCCTTCACTCCGAAAAGTTTAGTCTTAAGAAACACGGCCACTGCGGTAGCGAGTGTCACCAGAGTCAGGAACCATCCGTCGTACCGGGTGAAGCACGTTCCCACCAGACACAGACCGCACTTCATCAAGGAAGAGGAAGCAGAGGCTTGCAGTTCCGGATCTCCCAGAATTGCTTGCTGCGCGAATTCGAAGAAGTACACAACTGTCCAAACAAACAGAGCGAGGTACAGAGCCTCGGTCATTGCCGTGGTTTGCAAATAAATCAGATTTGGATTCGCAGCATAGACGATAGCCGCCAACCATGCGGAAATTTTTGCCGCCGCATCCGATTGCGTACGAAAACTCAATGCGCTCCGGACCAGTCGGAAGATTCCGATCGTCCCGAGCACATAAGCGATCATCGAAGGAACCGAGGCGCCAACTCCCGTCCGCCACGCCCAAGCCGAGAATAGAAATGGAATCATCAGCAGGTGCGGCAGCGGCAGCCACACTGTGCCCAGTTGCAGCAAGCCGGGGGTACGCGAGTCGAAAACCCGCCGGGCAATATTGATGTGCGCTACAGCGTCGCCGTAAAGGAGTACAGCGTCATGGCGGAAATAAAAGATGAAGGAGATGACTGAAATAGAAGCTGCAAGGCCCGCCACCAGCGCGGTTTCGCGATCCAAACGATGGGTAGCGGGATGACTCATTCCAGGTGAGTGAGTTCGCGAAAGATTTGGAAGCGAGCTTCGATGTCCTCCTGGGTGAGTGACTGCAGGCGTTCGGTGCCAAATTGCTCCACCGTGAATGATCCCATCACCCCACCGTAGAACAGAGCTCGCTTCAGCACTTCACGATTTAGTTCCCCTTGCGATGCGATGTATCCCATGAACCCGCCGGCAAAGGAATCTCCCGCGCCGGTTGGATCTTTCACTTCTTCGATAGGTAGCGCGGGGGCACGAAAAGGATGGCTGCCCACGCCGAATGTTCCTTCGTCAAAGAAAATAGTGGCGCCATATTCGCCGTGTTTGATGACCAGCGCCTGTGGGCCCATATCGAGCACCTTGCGCGCGGCGCGCGCCAGGCTATTGTCGCCGGCAAGCATCTTAGCCTCGCCATCGTTGATGAGCAGCACATTGACCAGTTTCAGGGTCTCGATGAGTTCCTTGTGTGCTCGCTGGATCCAGTAGTTCATGGTATCGCCACCGGTTAAGCGAACTCCTCCCATCTCCGTGCGCACCGCGGTTTGGAGGCTGGGATGAATGTTGCCCAGGAAAAGAAATTGCGAGTCTTTGTATTCCGAGGGGATGCGCGGTTTGAATTGTTCGAAAACGTTTAGTTCGGTGAAATCGGTTTTAGCTTCGTTCAGGTTCTCAAGATAGTGTCCGCCCCAGCGGAAAGTCTTGCCTTTGGCGCGCTGGATGCCACGAGTGTCGATGCTGCGTTTCTTGAAGACATTTTCACTATCGGTGGTGAAGTCTTCACCCACAACTGCAACTATCCGCACCTCGGTGAAGTAGCTGGCCGCGAGGGAAAAATACGTAGCTGAGCCGCCCAGCACACTGTCGGCGCGCCCGGCAGGAGTAACGATGGAATCGAAGGCAACGGAACCAACGGCTAGAACGCTCATTATGCTGTCTTATCTTCCAGATATTTTTCCAGAATAAGCTTGAGTTTCTGGCGCGTGGCTGCGGGAATTTTGTCGCGCTCCGTCAGAATTGCATGCGCCAGCGCCGTGGCACACTTGCAGGACCGGCCCTTGGGCATCGCGGCAACTGTCTCGCGGACCACTTTACAGGCATTCTCTGCGTTTTTCAGCAGCACTGCGACAATCTGGTCCACCGTAACCGAATCATGGTGAGGATGCCAGCAGTCGTAATCCGTCACCATGGCGACCGTCACGTAACAGATCTCGGCTTCACGCGCGAGCTTGGCCTCTTGCAGGTTGGTCATCCCGATCACGTCCATACCCCAGGTTCGATAAACATTTGATTCCGCCTTCGTGGAGAACTGGGGACCTTCCATACAGAGGTATGTTCCACCGCGCTTACCGACCACCTCAGCTTTCTGGCAGGCTGTCCCAACGACTCTGGCAAGTTCAGGGCAAATCGGATCTGCGAAGGCGATGTGTGCGACGATGCCATCTCCGAAAAATGTGTCTATACGATGCCGGGTACGGTCAAAGAATTGGTCAGGGATGACGAACTCCAAAGGTTTGTGTTCCTCCTTCAACGAACCCACGGCGGAGACTGACACGATTCGCTCGACGCCCAACTGCTTGAAGCCGTAAATATTGGCGCGAAAATTCAGCTCGGTTGGCAGGATGCGGTGGCCGCGACCGTGCCGCGCCAAAAACGCAACTTTCCTGCCTTCAAGCGTGCCCAAAACGTACACATCGGAAGGATCGCCAAACGGAGTCTGCTGACGGAGCTCGCGTACTGCAGTCAGCCCGGGCATTGCGTAGAGTCCGCTGCCGCCGATGATCCCAATTTCCGCCTGTGACAAGTTTTGCCCCCAAGGAGAGTCTTCGCTACGAAACAAAAGGGTGATTATACAAAAAGGCCGGAACGTGCCTTCGCTGAAGAATTCTAATCTGTGGGAAGGCGTCTACGAGGACGCTCGAAGTTACGCCGCTGCAGTCTTACTGAACGATTGAACTGCCTGCTCTTCACTGTCATAGACCTGAAAAACAGTGAGCAGTTTGGTGACTTGCAGCAAGTCGCCGACTCGCTGGGTCAGGTTGGCCAGCTTGATAGAACCGCCAGCGTTGTTGGCCGTGGTATACAGCGCCACCAGAGTCCCAAGCCCGCCGCTGTCGATGTAGTTCACGCCACCAAGGTTGAGCACGATGTTCTTATTGTCCGGGATCAGTTTTTTAACC
>MNGW01000116.1 GCA_001918935.1 Acidobacteriales bacterium 13_1_40CM_3_55_5
CTTCGCTCTCCTGACTACAACTATTTGCCCGGCCCGGATGACATTTACGTTTCGCCATCTCAGATCCGCAAGTTCGACCTCAAGACTGGTGACACCGTCAGTGGCCAGGTCCGTCCTCCGCACGAAGGCGAGAAATATTTTGCGCTGGTCAAGATTGAAGCCGTCAACTTCGAGTCGCCAGATGAAGCGCGCAACAAGATTTTGTTCGACAACCTGACGCCCCTCTATCCCCAGGAGCGCGTCAAACTCGAAACCACTCGTGAAAACGTCAGCGCCCGCGTGATGGATTTGCTCACGCCCCTGGGTAAGGGACAGCGCGGCTTGATCGTGTCACCGCCGCGCGCCGGCAAGACCATGTTGCTGCAGAACGTCGCCAACTCCATCACCACCAACCATCCGGAAGTCGTCCTGATGGTTCTCCTGATCGACGAGCGCCCCGAAGAAGTCACCGACATGCAGCGCTCGGTAAAAGGCGAAGTCATCTCCTCCACCTTCGACGAACCGGCTGCCCGTCACGTGCAGGTTGCCGAAATGGTGATCGAAAAGGCTAAGAGGTTAGTTGAGCACAAACGTGACGTGGTGATTCTGCTTGATTCCATCACCCGTCTGGCGCGTGCCTACAACACCATCGTTCCGCCCAGCGGCAAAGTGCTCTCCGGCGGCGTCGATTCCAACGCGCTACAGCGTCCCAAGCGCTTCTTTGGATCTGCCCGCAACATCGAAGAAGGCGGCTCGCTGACCATCATCGCCACCGCATTGATCGACACCGGTTCCCGCATGGACGATGTCATCTTTGAAGAATTCAAAGGCACCGGCAACAGTGAAATCATTCTCGATCGCAAGCTGGTGGACAAGCGCACTTTCCCGGCCATCGATATCCAACGCTCGGGCACTCGAAAAGAAGAACTCCTGATCCCGAAAGAAGACTTAACCCGCATCTGGGTACTGCGCAAAGTGCTGAACCCGCTCTCCCCAGTCGAAGCCATGGAACTGCTGATCGACAAGCTCACCAAGACCCGTTCCAACGGGGAGTTCTTAGCCAACATGAGCTCGTTGTAGCCTCCACGAACCAGCCTCCACGACTAGGGACAGGCGCCCTCGCCTGTCCGGCGGAGCAAAGCTCGGCAAATTCCGTCTGCAGACTTGCTTTCCCGCTGCCGATATTTCGGCGATGAAAGTTCTCCGGCACGCAAAGCACTTTTGAAAGGGATACCCTCTCTCCCCCCCGGGGTCTTGTGGAATTAAAGATTTGGGCAGTGAACACAGCCAAAATCTTTGGAAAATAAAGGTTTACAGGCAAAATCTTGAAAGCAAACGGCTTATTACTTGTGGCTAACATTGGAATAGTCTAGTATATCTTTTATGAGGGATAGAGGAAGCGGAAGTCAAGCGGAAAAGAAGACGGGCGTGTCATCTCCCACGCTTTGCTAACAGCAAAGGACGGGCGCCGAAACGGCCAGCCGTCGAGAGTCGGTGGGCCACCCGCCCAGGATGTTCCTAAACCTGCATCACCAAGTTGACCTTGGCCAACTTGATCTTTGCGGGCCTGTGGCTCCTTCCATTCGGCCTGCTGGTGTGCAGATCGCACTTCCTGCCTCGCTTCCTCGGCGTCTGGCTGATGGTGGCTTGCTTCGCCTGGTTGGCGTTCAGCTTTACCGGCTTACTGCTCCCAGCGCACGAGGACAAGGTCTTTAAGATCGGCCAACCTTTTATGCAGGGAGAGGTGGTGACTATGCTCTGGCTCGTGATCATGGGCGCCAAGGAGCAGCGCTTGGCCGCGGCAAAATCCTGAAGACTCTATTTCAGGGACACTCACGCCGATGGTTCAGTGGCAACACGGGGCCAGATGTCAGATCACGTTTGGAGCCTGGAGGAATTCGTGGGATGATTAGACCAGAGAACGGCAGGAGCGGCAGCATAAAATACCGGATTGCGATGTGGGCGAGTGCGGGCTTGCTGGTTGTGGGCTGCTGGAACCTTTATGCCCTGGCAACGTTTCCACTTCCGATGAATTCCGAACCGATTGTCTGGACTCTCGTCCGTTTAACTTGCCCAATTGCGTTTGCCAGTTTTCATTTCAATTTCCCCGTCAGTATCTATTGGGTTCTGCTTGCGAATGCTGCTACGTATGCGTTGGTTGGTCTGATCGTGGAGGCCCTGCGGCGACAACTACATCACGCGAAAAATTAGAAACACAAACCAATGCCGGGGTGCTGCCGTCTGTCTTGCCTCCCACCTTTGCTAACAGCAAAGATGGGGCAGCTCACTTAATATAGTGCCGCCGAAAGGTGAGCCACCCGCCAAGCCCGCGAAGTATCAGCTGAGGTAAGCCTCATCTCTCTGGAGATGAAGTAAAATCCGGGCGCGAAACAAACCATCCACCGAATGATTGGCTATCTGAATGAAATCGTGGACAGAGATTGGCGCCCGGTTTCACGATGGGCCCTGGGAGCGTGGCTTATCTTCTACGGATGGTTCTTGATCTATGCCTTTACCCAGGGCCACGGCTACTTATTCATTGATTCCGCCAATCTCGTCGTTCACGAAGCCGGACATCTCTTGTTCGGTTGGCTGGGCCCCACGCTTGGGCTCTGGGGAGGAACCATCCTGCAATGGCTGGTGCCGTTGCTGCTGGCGGCATATTTCTTTGTCCAGCGTCAGACCACTGCTTTCGCTTTTTGCATGTTTTTACCCCTGGTCACCGTGGGAGATCCGGAGTTTGCCGAGCATGACTGGCATGCGATCTTCTCCAGCTTAGGCGTGTTGCAGTACGACACCAGAATCGCGTGGACGGTACGCATGTTGGGCTGGTGCGGGATGTTCGGAACCGTCTTGTGGCTGATGCTTCAAAGTCTGGTTAATGGCGGTCCTCAGGGCGGTGCCTGCAAGTTTGACCATCTCCCCCGGAAATGCTACAAAGACTAGTTTTTGCTCCCCGCTCCCCAGGCGTCGGCCTGCGGAAATCCGGGGCAGAATCCGAGACGGCCAAGCTCCAGCACTCCTGTTAAAGTCTTGCAGTGGAAGCGTGCTCGGGATTGCGGTAATGCGTGGCTCAGCTCTCCCAGCTGAGTCCGGAAGAGTGCTGTGTGACGGAGAGTTGTCCCTAGACACGTAATCATCCTGACGAAAGTTTTCATCCCTGGAGGATCCCATGCGCTTCTGGCTCGCAAGTGTTGCGTCCAAAGCATGCCGATTGGCAAAGATTCTGACGCCGGCACTCGCCGTCTTGAGCCTCGCCTCTGCCGCTTTCGCTCAGGCCGGTGAAGTCGGCGGCGAAGCCAACCTCAAACTTCCCGACCTCTCGCAAGTGACCTTCCTTGGTGTGGACGGACACAAACTACTCTTGATCGGAATTCTGTTCTGCGTGCTCGGCCTAGGTTTCGGCCTGACCATCTACACCCGGCTGAAAAACCTCCCCGTACATCGCGCCATGCGCGAGATATCTGAGCTGATTTACGAAACCTGCAAAACTTATCTAATAACGCAGGGCAAGTTCCTGCTCATCCTGGAAGCCTTCATTGCGGTCATCATCGTCCTCTACTTTGGCGTGCTGCTGAAGTTTGAGGCAGTACGCGTTGTCATCATCCTGCTCTTCAGCCTGGTTGGAATCGCGGGCAGCTACGGTGTGGCCTGGTTTGGAATTCGGGTCAACACGTTTGCCAACTCGCGAACCGCGTTCGCGGGGCTGGCGGGAAAGCCGTACCCCATCTACAACATTCCGCTGCAAGCTGGCATGAGTATTGGCATGATGCTGATCAGCGTCGAACTGCTGATCATGCTCTTCATCCTCCTGTTCGTTCCCAGAGACTACGCCGGACCATGCTTCATCGGCTTTGCCATTGGTGAGTCGCTGGGCGCAGCGGCGTTGCGTATCGCGGGCGGCATCTTCACCAAGATCGCTGACATCGGGTCGGATTTGATGAAGATCGTCTTCAAGATCAAGGAAGATGACGCGCGCAACCCGGGTGTGATCGCCGACTGCACTGGTGACAACGCAGGCGATTCCGTCGGCCCGTCCGCGGACGGTTTTGAAACTTACGGCGTTACCGGCGTGGCGCTGATTACTTTCATCTTGCTGGCAGTGAAAGAGCCGACTGTACAGGTGCAGTTGCTGGTGTGGATTTTCGTGATGCGCATTGCCATGCTGGTTTCAAGCGCGGCGGCATACTTCATCAATGGGGCGATTGCGAAGGCCAAGTATGGCAACGCCCTGAAGATGAATTTCGAGACGCCCTTGACCTCGCTGGTTTGGATCACTTCTCTGGTGTCGATTGCCGTCACGTATGTGATTTCCTCGACCATCGTGCCCGACCTTGGTGGGGACACGTCGTTGTGGTGGAAACTGGCTTCGATTATTTCGTGTGGCACGCTGGCCGGAGCTGTCATTCCGGAATTGGTCAAGGTCTTCACTTCGACCGAGTCGCGGCACGTGAATGAAGTAGTGACTTCGGCAAAAGAAGGTGGCGCCTCGCTTGGCATCCTGTCGGGCTTCGTGGCGGGAAATTTCTCGGCATACTGGTTGGGGCTGGCTATGGTGGCCTTGATGTCGATCTCGTACTACTTCAGTACGGAAGGGTTGGGCGCCCTGATGGCGGCTCCGGCAGTCTTTGCTTTCGGCTTGGTGGCATTCGGGTTCCTGGGGATGGGGCCGGTGACCATCGCCGTGGACTCCTACGGGCCCGTTACCGACAACGCGCAGTCGGTGTACGAGCTTTCTCTGATTGAGCAAGTTCCCAACGTGAAGTCTGAGCTCAAGAGAGATTTCAATATGGATGTGAACTTCGAGCGCGCCAAGGACCTGCTGGAAGAGAACGACGGCGCGGGCAACACCTTCAAGGCGACGGCCAAGCCGGTGCTGATCGGCACCGCCGTGGTAGGCGCAACCACCATGATTTTCTCCATCATCATGGCGCTCACCAATGGCCTCACCGAAAACGTTCAGAACCTCTCCCTTTTGCACGCGCCATTTTTCCTGGGCCTGATCACCGGCGGGGCCATGATCTACTGGTTCACCGGCGCATCCACACAGGCCGTGACCACTGGCGCTTACCGCGCGGTCGAATTTATCAAAGCCAACATCAAGCTCGAGGGAGTGGAGAAGGCTTCGGTTGCTGACAGCAAAAAAGTCGTGGAAATTTGTACAAGATATGCGCAGAAGGGAATGTTCAATATCTTTCTGGCGGTCTTCTTTGGCACCTTGGCTTTTGCCTTCGTGGAACCGTTCTTCTTCATCGGCTACCTGATTTCAATTGCGATCTTCGGTCTTTATCAGGCAATCTTCATGGCCAATGCTGGGGCGGCATGGGACAACGCAAAAAAGATTGTCGAGGTAACGCTCAAGCAGAAGGGCACTCCGTTGCACGATGCTACGGTCATAGGAGATACCGTAGGCGATCCCTTCAAGGATACTTCTTCGGTGGCCATGAACCCGGTCATCAAGTTCACTACACTCTTCGGTTTGTTGGCGGTGGAATTGGCGGTCAAGCTGACGCTGGACGCCGGTAATAATTTCACTCATCTGCTGGCGGCTGGCTTTTTCGCCGTGTCAGTCTTCTTTGTGTACCGCTCGTTCTATGGGATGCGGATTGGCACAGAAGGCGCCTGAGGACCAGGCGTCGAAATTTCGGAGGATCCACGGACATGCAGAGGTTCTGGATTTGCGCGGTTGCCGCGGCGCTAGTGGCGCCGAGCGGGGCGTGGGAGCTGGGAAACTTTTCAGTTTCGGATGCAGCCGTGAATGCGATCTATCCGGACATTGAGAAGTCATACATTGACATCCACCAGCACCCTGAATTGTCAGGGCACGAAGAGCGCACATCCGCCAAGCTGGCCGAGGGTCTGCGTGCTTTGGGTTTCGAGGTTACCGAGCACGTCGGCCACACGGGTGTGGTTGGAGTCATGAAGAATGGCGCCGGGCCGGTCGTACTCCTGCGCACCGAGTTAGATGCGCTTCCGGTACTGGAGAAAACGGGATTGCCGTATGCAAGCCACGTAGTTGTGCACAACGATCAAAATGTGGAAGTGCCGGTGATGCACGCTTGCGGACATGATGTCCACATGTCGGCTTGGCTGGGGACGGCGCGGCTTCTAGCGACGAACAAAGGCCGCTGGAGCGGAACCCTTGTATTGATCGGACAGCCCGCGGAAGAAACCATTGGGGGCGCCGCGGGCATGCTGAAAGATGGCCTTTACACCCGCTTTCCCAAGCCGGCGTACGCGGTGGCGATCCATGACACTTCGGATCTTCCTGCCGGCGAAGTGGGCTATAACACCGGCTACACGACCAGCAATGCTGACTCCGTCGACATTACAATCTATGGGAAAGGCGGGCATGGATCTGCCCCTCACACCGCCATTGATCCCATCGTGATTGGAGCACGGATCGTGACTACGCTGCAGACCCTGGTCGCGCGGGAAACCACACCGGGAGATTTTGCGGTGGTGACTGTCGGCACATTTCATGCCGGCACGAAGAACAACATTATCCCCGATGAAGCGAAGTTGCAGCTCACCGTGCGCAGCTATAAAACCGAGGTGCGAAAAAAACTGCTGGCCGGGATTGAGCGGATTGCGAAGGCAGAAGCAGGGGCCGCGAACGCGGACAAGATGCCGTTGATTGAGCGCGTGGAAGGCGCCGATGCCGTATACAACGATCCCGAACTGGCTAAGAAAGTGATGGCGGTGGTGAGCGCACGCCTTGGCCAGAGCAATGTGAAGCAGACGCCTCCCATCACGGCGTCGGAAGACTTCTCCGAATACGGGCGGGATGGCGTTCCGCTGTTCATGATGTGGGTGGGAGCGATAGAACCTGGGAAATGGAAGGCCGCCAAGCAATCCGGGGAAAGGCTGCCCTCGCTGCATTCTTCAGTTTTTGCACCCGACCGGGAGCCGACCTTGAAGACGGCGATTCTGGCCGAGTCGACCATGGTCCTGAGCCTGCTGGGACCGGGAAAATGAGGAACGCGTTGTTCACTGGAAGTGCACCTGGATGTCTTAGCCGCCGTCGGGGATGAAATGTTTATCGGACATTTCGGTGTCGCACTGGCCGCGAAAAAAGTTGCGCCCAGAACTTCGCTGGGCGTCCTGGTCCTGGCGGCTCAGTTCGCTGACCTGCTGTGGCCAATCCTGCTGCTCGCCGGCGTTGAGCATGTAGAGATCGTTCCCGGCATCATCAGAGTCTCTCCTTCGATTTCACCGATTATCCGATTTCCCACAGTCTGCTCACGCTCTTTGTGTGGTCCGTGGTCGTCGGCGGAATTTACTACGCTCTCCGCCGCTATCGGCGCGGCGCCTTGGTGATCGCAGCCGCTGTAATCAGTCATTGGATTCTGGACTTCATCGTTCATAGTCCAGATCTACCCTTACGACCAGGAGGCGAATTGCGCCTGGGTTTGGGAACTTTGGAATTCCTGGCCAGCGTCCATCGCGGTAGAAGTTTTGTTTTTCGGAGGCGGGCTTTGGATCTATCTGAGCTCAACTCGTGCCCGCGACAACGTTGGTCGCTACGGTTTCTGGTCTCTGATGGCCTTAATTTTCTTCGGCTGGATAAGCACGCTATTTGCCGGCCCTCCGCCTGATGTCCACTCGCTGGCCTGGGGCGCGCTCCTCATGTGGATAACTGTCCCCTGGGCATGGTGGGCTGACAAACATCGCGCCCTCACATCGAAGGCTTGATTTTAATTCGGGCCCTTCATTTTGTCCTTCACGCTGTGCGCTAGTTTTTCGATCTGCTCCGCCTTTTTCAGCACATTCAAGGAAAGGACGTTCTCGTTGCTCTTGTCCACATATTCCTTCAGTTCAGTGGCCAGCTTGAGCAATTTGTCTGTGTCACGCTTGAGATCGGCGTGGCGCTCCTGATTGGCTTTCTTAGCCATTTCCTTTTCAAGTTTGGCGCGCCCTTCTTCCTCGGGTGGCGATCCCTGTATGCCCGGGGGTACGACCTGCGGTGAAGGCTGGCCCAGCAGCGGCACGGGAGGCGTAACGATGTTCATCACAAACAAAATTGCCAACGCAAGGGTTTGGAGTCGCACAATCACCTCAAACGGGTAGGAAAGTAAGACAATTATACGTTGGCTCGTAACGTGAGAGTTCGCCATCCACTTGCTATAATCGCGCCCGGAATATGAATCGCATGCTGTTGCATTTAGCTATGCCCGAAAGCTGGAATCTTCCCGCACTGCTGCGAGATTGGCGGGAAGACACCATGGTTTTCCTCCGTCACGACGTCCCTAAGATCCTGGTAGTCGTGATCGTATCGTTGGTGCTGATCCGCGTACTCAGGGCCCTCACGGCCAAGATTGTCGCGCTGCATATCCGCAAAGTCCCACCAGGTTTCCGCGCCCAGCAGGTCCGGACGCTGGCCACAGTGACCAGCAGCGTGGGCATTTTTGTAATCATTTTCGTGGCCGGCCTCGAAATCCTCTCGCTGCTGGGAATCAATCTCGGACCGCTGCTGGCGAGCGCCGGCATTGCCGGCCTGGCAATTGGCTTTGGCGCACAGACGCTGGTGAAAGATGTGATCAACGGTTTTTTTATCCTCCTCGAGAATCAGTACGACATCGGCGACAACATTCGAGTTGCGGGAGTAAAAGGGACAGTCGAAGCGATGAACATGCGCAGCACCGTGTTGCGCGATGAAGACGGCACGGTGCACATCATCCCTAATAGCGAAATCAAAATCGTGTCTAACGCGACTCGCGATTGGTCGCAACTGACTTTGCGCGTCACCGTTGCCTACAGCGAACCCAGCGAACGCATTGTGAAGTTGCTGCAGGAAGTGGGCGAAGAACTTCGACATGATCCAGCTTATGCCGATGACATCGTCAGCGACATTGAAGTGCCGGGAATCGATCGCGTAGCCAACGGTGAGGTGGAGTATCTCATCCAAGTGAAAACACGCCCCAACCAGCAGTATCGAGTAAGTCGCGAGCTGCGGCGGCGGATCAAGGAATGTTTTCAGCGGAACAATGTTCAGACCGCGGGCCCAGGCAGGGTCTACGTCATGGACCAGAGCTCGACCGGCTAGATTACGAACTACGCGGCGAAGGTGTGGAATGTCATGCCTCCCACCCTCTGCTAACAGTAAAGGATGGGGCACTCTCAATTGTTTTTTGGATAGCCAAATGAAAAAGCCCCCACCAAGGCAGGGGCAGACCGAACAAAATATTTCACTCACCAGTCTTCACTTATTCGACATTCCACCACCGGCCTCGCCTTCATGCGTATCGATCGAAATCAAAAACGCATTCCGGTCGGAGTAGGAGAATTTGTGTCCCTGGACATTTGCGCTGTGCTCGAGCGAGCGGTACATTTCGAAGCCGTCATTATTCTGCGCCCCGAAATATTTGACGTTCTTCAACACCACGCCTTTGCCATCGGCGCCCTCTTCCCGCTTGAGCTTCATCGTGGCTAGTTGCCCTCCACCCAGCGTCGCGGTGACGATGTCCCCGGCTCGATCGACCTGAATCGGCGCTTCCTGCACTTTCAGTTCCTTCCATTCCAAACCGTAGGTCTTGAGAATCATGGGCGCTAGCGCTTCCCGTTGTTCTTTATTGGTGGATGGATCAAACGATACCACCACCCAATCTCCTTTTTTGGTTGTACCCCACTCGTCGCCCAGATCCCCGGTGAGCCAGTACTTGGCCCCTGCCAGGTTGGTGTTGCCCG
>MNGW01000170.1 GCA_001918935.1 Acidobacteriales bacterium 13_1_40CM_3_55_5
ACGGCTGAAACCCACCGCAGCAACCTCATGCGCAAACTTGATCTGCATTCCGTGGGCGAGGTGGTGCTCTACGCGGTTCGCAACAACATTGTCCAAGTGGCGCCGGAAGCGCCAGGCATCAGCGACCCATCTCGAGGCTCAGCCGCCTGATATTTTCCTAATCATTCGCTCGAACATCCTGTTAACAATCTTTTAATCCCTCTGTAACAAGACGTTCATCTCTCCGCACTACGCTCGCTCAAACGCGAAACGCAGTCGGAGGTATGAATTATGCGTAAGCTTCTCTCCTCGCTATTCCTGTTTGTGTCCTCAACGTCGATGCTGGGACTGAGTCCCATCCATGCACAGGAAAGAACCGGCTCAATTACCGGCACTATCGCCGATGCCAGCGGTGGTGTTCTACCCGGCGCAAGGGTAGAGCTGACGCCTACGTCGCAATTATTCGTCTCCAACGGACAAGGCCAGTTCGCGGTTCGCGACCTGGCGCCCGGAAACTACAAGCTGACCGCATCGTATATAGGCTTCGTACCTTTTTCTACTGACGTCAAGATTGCCGCGGGACAAATCTCACACGTGAACGTAGTTCTCCAGATCGGCACTCAGAACGAGGTAGTAACCGTACCTGGTAAGCGTGAACGCGGCGAAGTGGAAGCGATCAATATAGAAAGGAGCGCCGACAACATCGTGCAGGTGCTGCCGGCTGAAGTCATCACCAGTTTGCCCAACACCAATATCGCCGACACCGTGGGCCGGCTGCCCAGCGTATCGCTCGAGCGCGACGAAGGCGAAGGCAAATACATCCAGATTCGTGGGACGGAACCGCGGCTGAGCAACGTGACCATTGACGGCATACACGTGCCTTCACCCGAAAATGTGCGAACGTGAAGCTGGATGTGATTCCTTCGGATTTGGTCGAGTCTATCGAAGTAAGCAAAACCTTATCCGCGAACCAGGATGCCGACGCGGTGGGCGGATCGGTCAATCTGGTGACCAAGAGCGCCGCCGACCAGCCCTATATCAGCGTGTTAGGAATGGGAGGCTACACACCCATCGCTGGCGGCCGCAGGCTTGATCAATTCGCAGGGACTTTTGGCAACCGCTTCGGCGCCGAGAAGCGCTTCGGCTTGATGATTGGCGCCAGCTACGATTTCAACGCACGCGGCATTGACGACATCGAACCCACGCCAAGTGCGAATACGCTACCCAATGGAAACGTGTTCCTAGGTCCGAGTACGGCTGACCTCCGCCAATACCTTTACAACCGGACTCGTTATGGTGTGGGCGGCGGGCTGGATTACAAACTCGGCGATATGTCCTCGATTTATCTGCGGGGCTTGTTTTCTCGCTTTCACGATTTCGGACAGGACTGGATCTATTCCCCAGGCATTAATAATTTTATCAGCGATCCAGCAGACCCCAACAACACGTGCGGGATCACAAGTGTGAATGGTCCAGTAGGCTGCGGCAACGTTGGATTCACTGACGTATTCCGGAAACCTGTACAGCAGATTGTCAGCGTGCAGGGAGGCGCAAGACACACGATTGGGACCACCCTGGTCAACTACCAACTCGCGCTCTCGCAATCCAATGCTACTGGGGTCTATCCACGCGCCTCCTTTGACGGACCGGGGTCCAGTGACAACTCGGTTGCGTTTGGAGTCGATACCACTCATCCCTTCACTCCGCAGTTCCCCGTGTTAAACGGCGTGAACCTGTACGACCCAACTGCATACGCGCTGAGCCGCCTTTCGTTCCAGGATGACCGAACCTTTGAACGCGATGTCGTCGGAGACATCGCCGTCAATAGGCCGTACAGCGTTGGTTCCCACTACGGCTCGTTTGAAGTGGGCTTCAAGGGTTGGGATGCAAATAAGACTCAGTCGTTTAATGAACAATCGTTCAATCCGACAGGTACGCTCCCGATGAGTTTGTTTTTGAATTCCTTCGTGAACCACGACTACTATTTCGGACACTACACCTTCGGCCCCACCACCGATTACAACAAGATTCTCGCCTACTTCAACGCGCATCCCAATGAGTTCACAGGAGGATTTAACGCCGTGAATTCATTCCCCAATGATTTTGACGCCAGCGAACGCATCTATGCGGGATACGTGATGAATACGATCGGCTTCGGCAGGCTCCGGCTGCAAACTGGAGTGCGCATTGAGGCCACCAAAGATTCGTTGCTCGGTAACGTAGTCGTTCTGGACTCGAACGGAGACTTTTCTTCCACCTCGCCCTTCCCGGCCAAAAACAGTTACACCAACGTTTTTCCCAGTGTCCAGGCGCAGTTCAGATTGAACTCGGATACGGTCCTCCGCGCGACCTACGGCATGGGCATCGCCCGTCCCTAACTTCTACGACCTGGTCCCTTATGTGGTCAATGATCCCACCTCGAATCCACCGGTTTCCGCGGGTAACCCGGACCTGAAGCCAACCCATGCTCAGAATTTTGATCTTTTGCTGGAGCACTACTTGAAGCCGGTAGGCCTGATTCAGGTTGGAGGGTTTTACAAATACCTGTCGGATCCGATTTACACGGTGACAACCACCCGCACCACTCCGCCTTATGTAGGACTTGTCCAAAATCAACCCATCAATGGTCCGCACGCGCACATCAGCGGAATTGAAATGAGTTGGCAACAGCAACTCAGGTTTCTCCCTGGCCTCTTGAACGGAATGGGCGTAAGAGCAAATTACAGCTATACAGCATCGCGCGCCGCCTTCCCCCAGGGCTTCGGTCGCACCGACCACCCATCGTTAATTCGGCAGGCGCCCAACAACTGGAATTTGGACGTGACATACGACAAGAAAGGGATTTCCGCGCGCATGGGGCTTACCCATAACGACGCTTACCTTTGGTCCTATGGCTTCCAAGATGGCAACCTGGGTGGAATCAAAGGACCAAGCGGAGACACATATTTATATCCCCACACCCAGGTGGACGCGCAGGTGAGCTACTGGATTCCGCGCGGACACGGATTGCAAGCCATCGTCTCCATGCTCAACCTGAACAATGAAGTCTTCGGATTCTACAATGGCAGCGAACAATATCCTCTGCAGCGCGAATATTACAACCGCACCATTTCGGCGGGGTTGCGCTGGACGCTGTTGAGAGAGCCGAAATAGAGCGAGGATCTCCAATTTCCAATTTTCGATTTGACCTCCACGCCCTGCGGAGAAAGATTTCTGCTTGCGATTCTTGTCATCAGCTTGGCAACCTGCCAGGTCCAAGCCAACACGTCCGCAGCACGCGGCCGTCATGCCTCCAACAAAAGAAAGACGGCGCCTCAAATCAAAGCGCCGTCTAGCTCACAATCCGACGACCCCGTACTGGTTGGGGCAGGAGACATTGCAGTTGCGACGATTTAGCCGGAGCGCAGGCCACCGCCAAGTTGATCGACAAAATTCCGGGTACGGTTTTCGCCGTTGGCGATCTTGCCTATCCCGATGGGTCCGACCAGCAATTTGCCAATTGTTACGGTCCCACCTGGGGACGCTTCAAGGAACGCACTCGCCCGGCGCCAGGAAACCACGAATATCAGGGCGACGGGGGCGCGTCGGGGTACGTCCGGTATTTTGGAATGGCTGCGGGAGATCCCAGGACAGCCTATTACAGCTACAATCTCGGTGCGTGGCATATTATCGCTTTGAATAGTGAATGCGAACACGTGGAAGGGTGCGATGCCGCTTCTCCGCAATTGCAGTGGCTGCGCGAGGATCTCGGCCCGCAATCATGCTCCCTGCACCCTGGCTTACTTTCATAAACCCCTCTTTAGTTCGGGCGCGGCACACGGCAACGATCCCACTCTCAAGCCGCTGTGGCAAACCCTTTATGATGCGGGCGCAGACATTGTGATCGGCGGACACGATCACCACTATGAGAGATTTGCGCCCCAGGATCCAGAAGGTCGCGCTGACTCTGCGCACGGTATCCGCGAGTTCATCGTAGGAACCGGCGGCAAAAACACCCATCGCCTTCTAGCAGCCCCGCAACCGAATAGCGAGGTGCGCCAAACCGACACATACGGCGTGCTGAAATTAACTCTGCACAAGGCCGGCTACGACTGGGAGTTTATTCCGCAAGCAGGAAGGACCTTCACCGATTCGGGACACGGAATTTGCCACTGACGAACAGAGCTGTCGCAGCGCAAGTCGGCCTAGTCGTAAGCTAACCGACAATCACAAGCCTATCGCTCAAAGACCGAACCGGCAGCCTTCGCAGATCCCTCGTCCTGAGATTGTTTCTCCCAATCACCCTCGCTGAGCACGGAAATGGGTTCCAGCTTTTTCTTTCGCAGTTGTGGGTTGAGCACAGGTAGTTCTTTGTCTGTCAACTTGCGGAAATCGACAATGATGTCTTCCAATTCATGTCCAAGAGCGGCGGTGCGAGCCACCTGGGAATCCGACGGACGTCCTTCATATCTGTTCACATCGCCGTAAAGTTTTCCCAGAAGCTCTCGAATGCGCTCTTCTCCGGTAATCATTCCACCTTCCTTAGTGGCCACGATTTTTGCGCGGAGGCTGTCTGCCTGCTGGGAGAGTTGTCGCAGTCGGGCGCGTAAAGGATCGTTCTCCTTAAGTTTCGCCGCGCGCGCCGCCGCATCGTCTCGCACTCCCATGATGGCGCTAGTGGCATAGCTCATGTGCCCGAGCAGTTTGTGCAGCTTCATAGCTAGATCGAATTGTGCCTTTCGATCTTCGATGGTGTACTTGGCGCGGGGATCGACCACTACTCTCAACGGCGCGCTTAAGACCTGGTCGCCTTTGGTCATTTTCACGGTATAAGTGCCGGGCAATACATAAGGTCCGGTCGAGGCCTCAAACATCGCGGTAGCCGCGGGTGTAACAACGGGTGCCTTCATCCGCATCGACCACGTTGCCCGATTGACGCCGCGATGTTTGCTGCCGGCAATCGTGTCCACCAATTTGCCGTCCTGATCCAGGATCTCGATTTTCAGGTCGCCGAAAATGTGGCGTCTCTTCTGATAATAAGTGATATAGGCGTCAGCCGGACGACTGGAACCAATGAACGTTTCATCTCCCTCGGGCCAGCCACCATTCGCGCTGATGTATTCCACCAACGGTTTCCCTGCGATTAACCCCGCGTCTTTGTTCATCAAATCTGGGGTAAGGGCGCGCAGCGGCGAGATATCGTCAATGATCCAGATGCCGCGTCCATGGGTGGCCAGCACCAAATCAGATTCACGGGGATGAACCACTAAGTCGCGCACCGCGACCGCCGGGAAATTGCTTCCTTTATATTGTGCCCAATGCTGGCCTCCATCCACCGAGATCCATAAGCCCACTTCGGTGCCCAGGAAAAGAAGATTGCGGTCCACCGTATCTTCCTTAATGACGTGCGCGTAGCCTCGAACTCCACTGCCCTGCACGGGCAGGGCAGTCCACGTTTTCCCGTAATCGATGGTCTTGTAAGCATAGGGTTTCAGATCGCCGAAGGTATGGCGATCGAATGTTGCATAAGCCGTGGCTTCGTCATAACGGCTGGCTTCTACAGTTGAAACCCACGAGTTCTTTTCCAAGCCAGTGACATTCCCCACAATGTTGGTCCACGTCTTGGCGCCGTCGCGTGTGATCTGCAAATTGCCGTCGTCCGTGCCCACCCAAATGATTTGGCCATTCTTGGGCGACTCTGAAATGGAATAAATCGAGGTGTGCATCTCCGCCGCGGAATTATCTATCGTGACTCCGCCGGACTCCTCTTGCTTCTGCTTTTCGGGATCGTTGGTGGAGAGATCGGGAGAAATGCGCTGCCACGACTGACCGTGATCACGAGAACGGAAGAGGAACTGCGCGCCGATATAGATAGTTCCTTTTTCATTCGGACTCATGTGTATCGGCGTATTCCAATTGAAGTGCAGCTTCTTCTCGCCGTAGTTCGGAAGAGGCTGGATAGGCCGGGCTTCGTGGGTGTAGCGGTTGACACGGCCAATTTCTCCTCCCTGCGCCTCCGCGTATAAGTACGCCCGGTCGGACGGATCTTCAAACACCCAGAAGCCATCGCCGTTAAACATATTCTCCCAGCGTGAGTTGGTCACGCCGCCGGGATAGGACGAGTCTCCCACCCAGGAACTGTTGTCCTGCAGTCCGCCGTAGACGTGATAGGGATCGTCATTGTCAGTGCTCACGTGGTAGAACTGCGAGAGCGGGAGATTGAGCATGTGTTTCCATCGAGTTCCTCCGTCTTCGCTGCGCCAGAGACCTCCGTCATCGCACGTGATGACAACGTTCGGGTTTCCGGCGTCGATCCAAACATCGTGGAAATCACCGTGAACTGCTGCAGAAACAGCGCTGAAGCTCTGTCCGCCATTCACGCTGAGCAACAACGGCCCATCGGGTTTGAAGATTTTGTTCTCATCCTTGGGATCGACGATCAGATTGCCGAAGTAGAAAGGACGCCAAATCAGAAAACGGCTGGCATCCAGACGGTTCCAGGTCTTTCCCGCATCGTCGGAACGATACAGCGCGCTTTTTGCCGACTCGATATTGGCGTAAACCACCTGCGGTTTGGAAGGCGCTACTGCAACCGCCACTCGTCCCCAGGGCTTTTCCGGCAAGCCTTTACTATTGCTGCCGTTCAGTTCAGTCCAATGGTCGCCAGCGTCAGTGGACTGGTAAAGCGCGCTGCCTGGGCCGCCGGAGCGGAAGGTCCAACCCTGACGTCGAAAATCCCACATCGAAGCGTAAATTGTTTTGGGTTCCAGCGGACTCATCGCGATGAGTCCGCAACCCGTAGAACCGTTAGCCCCTGCAAGGATTTTTTTCCAGCTCTTGCCTCCGTCGGAGGTCTTGTAAACACCGCGCTCCTCGTTGTCATTCCACAAGTGGCCGGTGGCGCAGACATACACAGTGTTACCGTCCTTGGGATCAACCAGGATTTTCGCGATGTGTTCCGAGTCTTTCAGGCCAACGTTGGTCCAGTTCTCTCCGCCATCAGTGGATTTGTAAACGCCATCTCCAACCGAAACGCTGTTTCGCACCCACGACTCGCCGGTGCCGACCCAAACAATTTTGGAATTCGTGGGATCGATAGCGACCGCGCCGATGGACTGAACGTCCTCGCGGTCGAAAACAGGTTTGAATGTGGTGCCACCATTTACTGACTTCCACACGCCGCCGCTAGCCGCGCCCACGAACACGGTGAGCCGGCCCTTTTCGTTCACCGCGTCCACAGCTGCCACCCGTCCGCTCATAGTGGCGGATCCGATATTGCGGGCAGGCAGTCCGGAAATAGTGGCAGCGTCAAACTTGACTGGTCGCTGAGCGGCGGCGGCGGCCGACAAAAATAAAGATGCACAGGCCACCAGTTTCAATCTCAGCCAGTTGTACCGGCAGACGCAAGCGATCATGTAAGAGTCCTCTTGAAAATTTGAAGTTTGTTGATGGTCGGCCCAGGTCACTGCTTCGCTGCTTCCTGTTTCTTGGGTGCTTCTTTGCTCAAGGAGGCCGGAACCGCGAACTCGGAACTGCCGAGCGGCACGTTCACTTCGATCTTTTCCATCGTGACGCTTTGCCAGGAGCTGGGATCATTCTTGGGGCCAGAAGCTATGGAGAAGGGATACATTAGACCTGCAACCTTTTTATAAGAGCCCAGATCGGTGACGTTTTCACGCACCGAGCCACGCACAAATTCCTGTCGTTCCGTCCGGATTTCAAGAAAAGTGTCTGGATCCAAATAGTAGTAGACGATGTCGCCGTTCTTCAGTGTGACCTTGAGCCGCAAAACATCGTCCCCATCAATGGTGTCGTGACCCAGATATTCGACCGTATTGCCCTTTGCCTTGTAATCCACCAAAGGCCCGTCGAAATCAGAGTCGATTAGCAAGTCGCGCACGTCGTCCTCTCCCATCAGCTGAGGATCCTTGTGCCCGCCGAAAGGCTGGATCTGCCACGCCGTCGAACCGTCGTAAGCTTGCACCGCTGTCATGCCTTGCAGGGAGAAAGTTTCGCGCACCAGGTTAGGGCGCATGTTTTCCTGGCCCACCCTGCCAGTAAAGCCGCCCGCTGCATCCAATCGGCCCGCCATGCGTACCGACTTGATGGCTTTGATCGCGTCCATCCCGCCCTTGGCCTTGATATTCTTGCTGATCAATTCATCGGCAGTTTGAGAAGAGGCAAACACGCTGCAGCAAAGAACGGCAAACAACAGGATCAGAAATTGACGCATTCCGCATAGCTCCTTAATACGGGGACTCAGACCACGGAGACAGTACTTTACTCATTGTTCGACGTTTCTGCCAAGTTTTGGGAAGCAACATCTCGCCGCAAAACTAATAGTAGCGCCGGCGTGCCGCCGGCTATTTGGATAGCCAATGAAAATTTGCTTCAACCTTTCTCTCGTTCATCGCGAAAAACTACGAAAATATTCCTGGCATCGGCAAGAAACCATCCTGTGCGTTAAAGTGTTGATGCCGGTGGAAAACTTATCCGCTCCTTGCGCACTCATTCGCGCTAGAATGCGTTTGTATTTAGATTGCGTCACTCGCCTTCCGGTCGGGTGAAAGACGCGGCGACAACAAGCCCTAACCCCCAGGAGGTAGCTCGATGTACCGGCCATTTGCCAGTGGTGTGCCCGATTCTCGTCCGTTTTTAGATGTGGAGTCCACGATCCGCGGACTCTCTCAGGATTATTCCACCGCATTCAACACCGGCAATTACGATCAAGTGGCAGGTCTGTTCTCGTCTGACGGACTTTTCATGACCCCACAACGTGAAGTTGCTCACGGGACGAAAGCCATTGAACGCCTGTTGCGCCAATACGGCGAGGCGGGATACCAGGACCTGCGACTGGAGACAGTCCGAGTGGATTACTCCACCGACATGGCCGTCGAAATGGGGCGCTACACTATCGTGATCCGACGAGAAAATGGCGCCACTATCGCCGACGAAGGTACTTTCATGCATGCCTGGCGACGCTTTGGCGCATGGCTCATGATTGGCGCCTGCTGGAGCAGCAGTGTTCCGGCGATGCCACAGCAGTTGTCAGCCTAAGTTTCAGATTTCTTGGAAAAGTGTGGAACGTCAGCTCACCTGACAGCCGACCTCTCCGCCATCTACAATGCTGAGGTCACAAAAACTTCAGATTGAGGAGAGACGAATGCAACGCAAGGCCAGCGCGGTGTGGAAAGGCGGACTCAAAGACGGTAAAGGCACCGTATCCGCAACCAGTGGAGTGTTGTCGAATACTCCATATTCCTTCGCCACCCGTTTCGAAAACACTCCCGGCACCAATCCCGAAGAACTGATTGCAGCAGCCCATGCTGCCTGTTTCTCTATGGCTCTTTCGGCGCAGTTGGGGGGGGCCAATCTCACTCCGGAAAGCATCAACACTTCCGCCACTCTCACCATGGAAAAACAAGACTCCGGATGGGCAATTACGGCGGTGCATCTCGACGTGGTTGGTCGTGTTCCCAGCGCCGATGCGGCAGCCTTCCAAAAAGCTGCGGAGAATGCCAAAAGTGGTTGCCCCGTTTCCAAAGTGGTGAAGGCCAATATCACGATGAGCGCGAAGCTGCAGAGCTAGGTGTCGCGAACCATGTCTCGGGTGCCAGGTCTCAGGTATCGGGTCTTTGCTCTTGGGGAACTCTCGTATAAATCTGAGTCGGCCTCTGCGGTTGAGACTTGGGACCTAATTCCTGAGAGCTGATGCCTAATTCCTGATGACTCAGACCTGACACCTGAGCCCTGAGACCTGACACCTCACCCACTAACTCTGCGAGCGAAGAATTTCGCGAATCTCGCGGTTGATGCGCGCCGCGTCCTGCGCCGCGGTGTCGATAAGTTGGGACCACTTTTTGCTATTGGCGTCCAGCTTCGCCTGTCCCAGCAGATAGGCAGCTTGGAGAATAGTCTCGATGGAATTGCTGAGGTCGTGGGCGAGCCGCCGTAGATGACTCGTTACGTCGTCTGGAAGCTTGGTGGAATTTTCCATGGCGATTTCGGGCACGTCGTACTCCTAATCATTTGTCTAGCGATTCCGTGCTTTGGATGCTGTCGTTCGCATACGGGTTTGCGGTCTGCACCTCTTTAGCAAAGCGCCCGAGACAACAGCGCCCGTCCGCGACCGCTTCTCTGTCAACGATGCTGTAGAATATTACTCTCCTGGAAGGCGGCGCGACTATCGCCGCATCCGAGTCACTTTTGCCGAAGTGGCGGAATTGGCAGACGCGCATGGTTCAGGTCCATGTACCCGCAAGGGTGTGGGGGTTCGAGTCCCTTCTTCGGCACCATTCCCGGCTACTAATTTTTATAAGGTAGCGATACCAACACTGATACCGTTTTCAGTGAGGCGCCCCGTGATGCTGGTGAAGGGATCCGTCGCGCTTCATCACGGCTGGAAGCTCGTTTGACCGCCGGCACCTATTGTTTCGGTACCGGTATCCGGGCAATGCGGCTCCGGGCATGCGTATCGGATCATATTGCGCTGCCGGTCGAGAGTAGAAATGAACATCGGACGATTGTGCTGATCGCAACGTGGTTGGTCAGACGAGAACAGCGGCGGCTCACCACGCTTGGGCGTCACATATCCCAACCGTTCGCTGAAACAGCGGTGGCAGAATTTATCAGTACAGCGGAAGAACTCAATGGAATAATCGGCACTGAACGGAGCAATACAAGGCTCCATGGTCCGATAGTGTTTATCACAAAGAGGTAAAATGTCCGTCCGCATGGGCTGAGTCTAGCATTCGTGGTATGTCATATCAGTCCAACAGCCTCGTTTCAAGATGGCAGATTGTCAGAGGGATGTTTGTTCCCGAGATCGGAAACTCATATTTCGGCATAGGACGGCGAAATCCGTTTGTAACTCACGGAATCAGGGATTATTATCCCCGAAGTTTTTCTTGTCGCAGGAAACCGGCCGCAGGGAGCGATTTTCGGCATCATTATCAAATAACTGCGCAGTCTGCTACGCTACCAGCGCCTGGGCCAACCGGAATTATGAGAGGTGCTTATGAAGATCGCGGCCCCTGTCGTTACACTCCTGCTACTTTTTTGCGGTTTTCTGCTGGCTGAAAATAAGAAGGAAACCCCATCGCCTGCAAAACATCCTTCATCACCCAAGGCGGAGGACTGCGCTTCAGTCAATCGCAAATCAGCCTACGATCTTTCGCCGGCTTTGCCACACACACGCGCGGCTGCGAAGTTCTATGACGTGGATTATGCTGAACCGTATAATCACCCTCACGACCCCGTATGTCTCAGCGTGAAAGCGGGGGACGTTATAGTCTGGTACACAAGCAAACACAAACCTTTTAAGTTGAAAATTTCGCGAATGTCAGGGGACAATGACTGTCGATCACATCCCTTTGATACTTCGCCACCGTCTGCTCACGTCCTCGGCCATTATTCCGGTCCGCCTAGACCGAACACTGAAGGATGTGTTTATGCCGTGGAATTTGAGCGGGATGGGAAAACGGAGTCGGACCCCCACATCCGCATCGGACCCTGATGCATGACGTCGCTGCTTGAGCTAAATTGCGACCCCGAGACACACACCGCGTAGCCGGGCTCTAATCGCCTGGAGAGGGAGACCTTTCCCGTATAATCATCAGCATTCGCCATGCCCTCCAGGCTCGACCAGATTGTGGCCACCACGCGCCGAAGAATCGCTCAATCCCGAGTGAAGGCCGATCTCCGCCTGCTGGAGAGGCAGGCTCAAGACCACATCCCGCGCGGCTTTCGGCGTGCCCTCGAGGCTAAGGGGCGCGGCAGCATTGCCATCATTGCGGAACTGAAAAAGGCTTCTCCATCGCGCGGATTGATTCGCGCCGACTTCGATCCGGCCACGCTGGCCCGTGAGTTGGAGGTTGCCGGCGCTACCGCCTTATCGGTCTTGACGGACGAAGAATTCTTTCAGGGATCGCTGGAGAATCTTCAACTCGCGTCCGCGAGCACCCGGCTGCCGTGTCTGCGCAAGGATTTTATTGTGGACGAATTCCAGTTACTGGAAGCCCGCGCCTACTGCGCTGATGCAGTTTTGCTGATTGTGGCTGCGCTGTCAGTTCCGGAGTTGAGCACGATGGTCAACGGCGCACGGAATCAAGGACTGGACATTCTCTGCGAAGTCCATGACGAAGAAGAATTACAACGCGCCGTGGACGCAGGCTGCGACCTGATCGGGGTAAACAGCCGCGATCTGCGAACCTTTACCGTGGACCTCGAAACCGCCTTTCATCTCGCGTCATTGATTCCGAAAAACGTAGTGAGTGTTGCCGAGAGCGGAATCCACTCCGGAGTGGATATCGCTCGCCTGCGCGCCGCCGGCTATCAAGCATTCCTGATCGGCGAATCGCTGATGAAAGCGAAATCCCCCGGTGACGCGCTGCGCACACTGATGGCAGAAGCAAGTAGCGGCCAGTGGTCAGTGGTCAGTGGTCAGTGGTCAGTGAATCACGATCGACTCTGGAGAACGTACGGGCCACTGACCACTTTTCCTATGACTTGGATAAAGATTTGCGGGATGACGAACGTGGAAGACGCGTTGCTGGCTGCTGATGCCGGGGCCGACGCGTTAGGATTCGTGTTCTACAAGCCGAGCCCGCGGAACATTGATCCCGAGAAGGTTCGTGCGGTCGTTGCCCAACTGCCACCACAAGTTGAGAAGGTGGGCGTGTTCGTAGACGAATCTCCAGAGAACATTGCCGATATCGCGGACCGGGCGCAATTGACGGCTTTGCAATTGCACTTCAATCCCTCGTCCGCGGACCATGGCCTTCAGGGCTTATCTCCTGGAAATAAAAAAGTATATTTGGCGTTACCGGCCGCCCTGTTCCTGGACGCAGGAACCCAGTGGGGCGGCTCGAATCAAGGTTCGATCGCGTTTAGCGCGATTTTTCTGGATTCGGGTACATCGCAACAGCCAGGCGGGACGGGGAAAACTTTCGACTGGCAAAAAGCCGCACTCCTGGTCGAGGCTATGACCAAATCCGCAAAGGTAGTCGTAGCCGGTGGTCTGAATCCGCTCAATGTCGGCGAAGCTATTCGCATACTGAAACCCTGGGGTGTGGACGTCGCCTCCGGTGTTGAAGCAATCCCGGGCAAAAAGGATCCGAAAAAAGTCCAAGCCTTCATTGCGGCGGTACGACGGAGCGAAACAAGTTAACCAATGGCAACTGCCACCATTCCGAGGGGGAAAAAAGACTCGACGAGAACGCCGGGCCGCTTCGGCGTTTATGGCGGACGCTACGTCCCTGAGACTCTGGTGTCAGCGCTCGAAGAACTTGAGCGCGCCTACGAAAAAGCGAAGCGGGATCGCAAGTTCCAGGCTCGTCTCGACGAACTGTTGCGCTCTTATGCCGGCCGTCCGACGCCGCTTTTCTTTGCCCGCAGGCTGACTGAAAAACTAGGCGGAGCGAAGATCTATCTTAAGCGCGAGGACCTTCTTCACACCGGCGCTCACAAAATCAACAACTGCCTGGGACAGGCTCTGCTTGCCGAACGTATGGGCAAGCGCCGGATCATCGCGGAAACCGGCGCCGGTCAGCACGGTGTCGCGACGGCGACGGTATGCGCCCTTTTTGGTTTCGAATGCGTCGTGTACATGGGCACCGAAGACATGCGGCGGCAGGAATTAAATGTCTTTCGCATGCGCCTGCTGGGCGCGGAAGTGCGCGGGGTCGAGTCCGGCTCTCGCACGTTAAAGGACGCGATCAACGAAGCCATGCGCGATTGGGTCACCAATGTGCGAACCACACATTACTTGTTGGGCAGCGTGTTGGGCGCGCATCCTTATCCCACCATGGTGCGCGATTTTCAAATAGTCATCGGACGCGAAGCTCGTGCGCAGATTCTGAATGCTGAAGGCCGGCTGCCGACCGCGATCATTGCATGTGTTGGTGGCGGGTCGAACTCCATCGGCATTTTTCATCACTTCATCAAGGACAAGCGGGTAAAACTCATCGGCGCGCGGCGGCTCTCCAGGAGTGCTGCAGGGAACGTTTTCCTACGTTCTGCAAGACGATGCCGGTCAGATCGCCAATACGCACTCAGTTTCCGCCGGGCTGGATTATCCCTCGATCGGTCCCGAGCACGCCTGGCTCAAAGATTCGGGCAGAGCCGAGTACGTCCCCGCATCCGACGACGAAGCCCTGGAAGGCTGCACCCTGCTGGCTCGCACCGAAGGCATCATTCCGGCCCTCGAATCCGCACACGCCATAGCCGAGGTCGCTAAGCGCGCCCCGAAAATGAAGAAGTCAGAGATCGTGATCGTGAATGTTTCCGGACGCGGAGACAAGGACATCGGCATCTTGAGGAAGACTTTGAACCTGGAGTGAGGAAAGTACGAAGTACGAAGTACGAGTTACGATTTACGAAGTACGATTGTTGATTTTTGATTGGTGATTGTTGATTGTTGATTGTTGGAGCCAAGCTGCTCGTAGGTTTTGCTCTTAAATCGTCGATCGAAAATCGTATCTCGTAAATTCTTTCAATCACCAAGTAAAATCATCAATCAACAATCCCCATGTCCTTATCGTTCCAAAAACGTCCCGCCCTCGTCGCCTACGTCACTTGCGGCGACCCTGACCTCGCCACTACACGCGCAATCGTGCTGGCAGCGGTCGAGGCGGGTGCACACATAATTGAACTAGGCGTGCCCTTCAGCGATCCCGTGGCCGACGGCCCGGTCATCCAGCGTGCCAGCGAACGGGCACTGCGCCATGGAACATCACTTGAGCAGGTGCTAAAACTGGGGAAGGAAGTGCGCAGCAAATCGCAGGCCGGATTGATTATTTTTTCGTACCTCAACCCGATCTTGCGATTGGGATTAACTAAATTCAGCGCTGCGCTGGAAGACGCTGGCATAAACGGCGCATTGATTACGGACTTACCCGTAGAAGAAGCGGGAGACTATGTGCGCGAGATGCGAAAGCGACGCTTGGACACTGTATTCCTTGCAGCACCTACCAGTCCCGACGAGCGACTGAAGCAGATCGCCAAAGCGTCCACCGGATTTGTCTATGCCGTTTCCCGCACCGGAGTGACGGGGGCGCGAAAACAATTGCCGGAAGATACGCGGGATCTGGTTCGCCGTGTGCGCCGTCATACCAAGCTTCCCATCGCTGTGGGGTTCGGCATCTCCAGCGCGGAACAATTCGCCGCGGTCGGAGAATTCGCCGAAGCGGCGGTAGTGGGCAGTGCCATTGTGGAGACTATTGAGCGCAATCCAGGAAAAGAACCGGAGGCTGTGGCACAATTTGTACGACAGTTATTAGCCGGCACCTCTCAGCTTTCCGCCAAACAAGGGCAACGATAAACATCGAACGCGATATTTTGACGATTTAATTTTGAAGCTGACAGCGCTTATGGATATCGCAGACTGGCGCAAGAAAATCGACGAACTCGACCGCCGCCTGGTGGAATTGCTGAATCAGCGTGCGCAGGCTGCCCATGAAATTGGAAAACTCAAGCGCGATGTTGGCATGCCGATCTATGAGCCCGATCGCGAGCAGGCGGTTTTTGGCAATGTGCGCAAACTGAATCAGGGGCCGCTGCCCGATCGTGACCTGCTCCGCATTTACGAACGAATCATGGATGTGATGCGTCAGATCCAGAAAGAGGAAATCGCACCTCAAGCCACGGAAGAGCTTGGTGCGACCGAATTAGATTCAGAGGTAAACGATTGAGACCGGAAGCTAACCGAAGGCCTAAAGCGGCAACTTACTTATGATTGTTGCGATGCAAGACACAGCGACTGAAGAGCAGATCCAGCATGTCATCGAACATCTGGTGCGGATGGGTTTCTCCGTTCATCGCACCACCGGTGAGCGGCAGACTGTGCTGGCGGCAGTGGGCGCGCGCATTGATTTCGATATCCGTAATCTCGAAGTGCTCAATGGCGTACAGCAGGTTCACCGCATCAGTGAGCCTTACAAGCTGGCGGGGCGCGGATTTCGTCCGGACGGAACCGTTATCGAATTTTCCAATGGACTGAAGATCGGTGCCGACGAAGTGGTAGTCATGGCGGGCCCGTGTTCCGTGGAATCGCGCGAGCAACTCTTTACCGTGGCGGAGTTGATTTCCAAAGCTGGAGCGCGCGTGTTGCGTGGCGGCGCATTTAAACCGCGCAGTTCGCCATACTCTTTTCAGGGCATGGGCGAGCAGGGATTGAAATTGCTGCGCGAGGCGGGCGATCGTTTCAACATGCTGGTAATCAGCGAAGTCATGGAGATTTCGCAAATCCCCCTCATGTTGCCTTACGTGGACATCCTGCAGGTGGGCGCGCGCAATATGCAGAATTTTAATCTGCTGCGCGAGTTGGGCAAGGTCAAGAAGCCGGTGTTGCTCAAGCGCGGCATTGCGGCCACTCTCGAAGAGTTGCTGCTGTCGGCGGAATACATCATGGCCGGCGGCAATTACGACGTGATTCTGTGCGAGCGCGGCATTCGCACCTTCGAGACCTATACTCGCAACACACTGGATATTTCCGCCATCCCGATCATCAAGAAGCTATCTCATCTGCCCATGACTTCCGATCCATCGCATGGGACGGGGCGCCGTGACAAGGTTGCGCCCATGGCTCGTGCGTCGGTGGCGGCGGGTGCGGATGCGCTCCTGATTGAAGTGCATCATGATCCGGACAAAGCGCTTTCCGATGGCGCCCAATCTCTCTTTCCGGAACAGTTCCGCACTTTGATGGATGAGCTGCGTATGATCGCTCCCGCGGTACACCGGAAGATCGCTTAATCCTAAACTTCAAGGCGCGCTTGTGTTGGCGCAATAGAGCACTGTCGGTAGCACGAAAACTTTATGGCTATTCGCCAGATCACAATCATCGGAACCGGTTTGATTGGCGGCTCGTTCGGATTGGCTTTGAAGAAACGTCGCTTCCGGGGTCGGATTGTGGGCTGCGACCGTGACGCGGTTCTAAAATGTGCGAAAACACTCGGCGTCATCGATGCGGGCGAAGGCAATCCGCTGAAAGCCGTTCACGGCAGTCAGATTGTTCTGCTGGCTACCCCTGTCGGCGCGATTATCGAATTGATCGAGCGTTTGGGCCCGATCCTCTCACCACAAACGTTGCTTACGGACGTTGGTAGCACCAAGGCAGAAATCCTTTCACGTGCGAAAAAGATTTTCGCCAACAACACGAAAAATCGCTTTCTCGCGGGACACCCCATGGCCGGGAAAGAGCATGCTGGCGTGGAATTCGCCGACCCAGATTTATTTCAGGGTGCGGCCTGGCTGGTAACTCCGTCGCCGGGACAGAATGTGCACGACGGGCTTAGTGGAGAATTTCTCAAGTGGGTGAAGAAAATCGGCGCGCGCATTTCCACCATCGATGCCGAGGAGCACGATCAGCTCTGCGCCTGGATCAGTCACCTGCCGCAGTTGATATCCACCGCGCTTGCCGCCCTTCTCGTGGATGAATACGGCAACAAACCAATGCTCGAAGTTGGAGGCCGCGCGCTACACGAAATGACGCGTATTTCGGGTAGTCCATACAGTATGTGGCGCGACATCGCTCTCACCAACAAGAAAAACATTCAGCAAACTCTACTCAAACTGGAGCAGCGTCTTGCCCATCTCCGGGAGAATCTGGATACCCGGGAGTTAGCCATGGAGTTCGAACGCGCCCATCGCTTGCGGGATACCTCGCGGCCTGGAAAAAAGAAATAGAATTGCGGTTCTAGCTTTTCAATCAACAATCAAAAATCACAAATCAACAATTTCATTTAAAATCTCTCGCTGATGCACAAGGTAGTCGACAGCGCCGACGAAGCTATCCGCGATATCTCCGACGGCGCCATAATCATGGTGGGCGGCTTCGGCTTGTGCGGCATCCCGGAGAACCTGATACGCGCCCTGGTACGCAAAGGCGTTAAAAATCTCACCACAATTAGCAATAACGTAGGCGTGGATGGCTTCGGTATGGGCTTACTGCTGGCGGCAGGACAGATTCGCAAACACATTGGCACTTATGTCGGCGAGAACAAACTGTTGGAACAAATGGTGCTGAAAGGTGAGATAGAACTCGATCTCGTTCCCCAAGGAACCTTCTCCGAGCGAATTCGTGCCGCCGGAGCGGGTATTCCCGCGTTCTTCACCCCCACCGGAGTTGGCACCCTGGTGGCGGAGAAGAAAGAAACTCGCGAGTTCGACGGCCGGACATATTTAATGGAACGCGCCCTGAAAGCCGACTTCGCCTTAGTCAAAGCCTGGAAAGGTGATAGGTGGGGCAACCTTGTCTATCGCAAAACGGCACGCAATTTCAATCCCATGATGGCGACGGCCGCTACGGTAACGATTGCAGAAGTAGAACACCTGGTCGAAGTGGGAGAACTGGAGCCCGACTTGATCCATACCCCCAGCGTGTTCGTGAACCGAATTTTCCAGGGAGAATTGTTTGAGAAGCGCATTGAAAGAAGGACGGTAAGAAAA
>MNGW01000093.1 GCA_001918935.1 Acidobacteriales bacterium 13_1_40CM_3_55_5
TCCGCTCTGGACTTATGGCTCAGGAGTTCCCATGGACATCCTGTTTCCCGGTCCAAATGGAAATGCGCGCGTCCCTGAATTGGCACGCAATGCGGGTGGCAGGCAGTTTCATACCGGAGCCGAGTTGAATGCGACTATTGCAAATATCAATGCGAATGGTGGAACAGCGAATGGGGTTCAACTGCCGCTGGTTTCTTCCAACGCACGATTCAACGACACTTTCAATTCGTTGGACCTGCGTTTCTCCAAAGAGTTCCACTTGACTGAGCGCTTTACCCTACAAGCCTTGGCCGAAGCATTCAATTTATTTAACAAAGCCAACATACTTGGCGTGAACAATGCTGACTATTCAGGATTTTTCAACGTCCTGGTACCTGATAAAACTGACCCAACCCACTCCGCGAGATTCGGCACACCAGTCTCGACCGCCGGTGGAGTATTTGGATCTGGCGGCCCTCGCGCGTTCCAACTGGGGGCGAAACTGACATTTTAGAGAATGTGCTCCGGACACTGCGACCAAGGGGACAGCAAGATCCCCATCGTGGCCAAATGCTAAGTGCTAAATGCCAAGTGCTGGTTCCGTCAGCGTAGCGTCATTTGGCAAATTAAAATATTCGGTCCGAAATTCCGTGGCTCATGACAACCGTACTGCTTTAGTTCGGCGATCCACTTATCTTCGTTTTCATTAATCCATCCAGCCTGAAACAACCAGACCGTCGCATCGGAACCCAAGCCATATGTTTGCTGCATCTCGCGTAGTGTGTTAGGAAAAATTGCTGGTTCGAAACTCCAAATTGTCTTAGTAAAGGTGACGACTTGATAGGTGCCGCAGTCGGATTTGAGGAATGATCGTTGTGGCTGCTCGAATGGGACTAGCCTGGCCGGGCAGAAGTAATAGCTGAGCACGAGAGCTCCCTGATAATCCGTGAAGAACACCGATCCCGGGGGCGCGGAAGAGCGGAGAAAATTAGTAGCCTCATTCATCAGCTTCCGATTCTGATTCTTTGGCAGAATGAAGGGCGGAGTTGGAGACGGAAAGAGATTGCAAATCAGGAGTGCGCCGGCGACCGCCGTTGGCGTTAACCATTTCTTCCAAACCTCCAAACGCGTCAGCCCAATGCTCACGCCTGCCATCGCAAATCCGGCGAACAAAGCGTCATGACGCGTTCCTCCGTAGGGATAAAGGCCGGCGAACGCTGCGCTCAAGGTGATCAAGAAGGGCAATCCCAACAGCAGCGCCGACTGCCGCGAAGTAGGATTCCGGGGATCCTGAGGCGATATCTTATCTCGCAACAGTGAAACGATGCCCAGTACGAAAAGCAGCAGAGCCACGACTCCGATGGTGCCGTGACTAAAAAAATATCGGAACAGGCGAACGGTATTCCGCACACAGAAAGTAACGAAATGATCCTGGCCGGAGTGGAAAATGGAAGCGCGTAACCACGTATTCGCAATTTCACTAGGAAGTCCGCGGCTTTTTAGCCTGGATATCTGACTGACGTATAAGAACGCGCACAGTCCCAAGGCTCCGAGTTGGCCGACGATCCATGCCACGACTACTCTGGTCCGTGGCTTGCTTGTGCGCACTCGAACTAGCGCGTAAATCCCAAGCGTGAGCGCGAAGATGAAGGAAGAATAATGGGTCAGCAGTGCCAGATAGAGTGACAGGGAAGACAGCAGCATCATGCCCGCTGAATTTTCTCCTATTGCACGTTCCAGAGAGTACAGGCTGGATGCGCAGAAAAACATTAACAACGAATACTGCCGGTTCTCCGCCGAAAGCGAGATTAGCGAAGGAGAGAAAGAAAGAAGAGAAAGGCCGATTAAGGCAGTTGTCCTGTCTGTCATTCTTTGTAACCACAGGAACATGATCCAGCAGAACGCCGTTCCCGCTAGCACCGAAGGAAGACGCAAAACAAATTCGGAGTTGCCCAACAAACGCCAGTAGTGCAGAAGCACGATCAATAGAGGAGGATGCGCCGTAGTGAGACTGGCCTTGTAAGCCATATCGAACGAAGGCTCCGCGGATAATAAATAATGTAAGACTTCGTCTGGATTCAGAAAGGTGAGGTGTGCGAGAAGCAGACGTGCGGCCAAGCCGCCAGCTAGGAGAAAGAGTAGAAGCGCTCCCGAATCAGACACTGTCCGCGTTTGCGGCTTCGTGGATGTTCTGGAAAATGTCATGTATCCGTTTCGAGGATCTATCCTATCTGGGTTGGCTGCGAACACAACCGCCAATGCTCCGGTGAGACCAATAAGAACGGTGCTCAATTGAAGTCCCGGAATCAGAGCATGTTAGATTTGTGCGGGCACACCGAATGATCAACCGTCATTCCGCTCTGCGATCCCAATTCCACAGCGGATCGTCCGTGTCCATCGAGACACTCGTATTAGTCGCCACGTGGTTCGGCATTTTTGCCGGGCTGACGGAAGGCGGCGGACTGCTGCTTTTCCAGAGAATCAATTGGACGCAGTGGGGGCGGCTCATGCATGTGTCCAAGGAAGTCCTTTGGATCTCCCCTCTGGTGGATCTGAGCTTTTTTCTGATTGTCTCCCTCTCGGTCTGGCTGATATCGCGTTTGTCACAGCGTATTCCCTCCATTCAAGTGCTTGTATTTCTGCTGACATTCTTGACCATTTATGACTGGCTAGCCCTCACCAACCGTCTCTACCATCGCGCATGCTTGATTATGGCGTTGGGAGTCGCGGTAGCATTCACGCGCTGGATAGCAAAGAGGGAAGCGTCAAGCGTTACATTCTGGAAGAAGTCGATACCATGGTTGGCGGCAGTTTTCCTGCTGACATTGTTGGCAATTCAGGGCGGCAAATGGGCGCATGAAAAAATCGCAGTTGCCAGACTGCCCGCCGCGCCCCAGTCCGCGCCCAACGTGTTGGTGATTGTGTTGGACACGTTGCGCGCCGACCATCTTTCCTCGTACGGTTATTCCCGCCCCACCAGTCCCGAAATTGACCGGATCGCCAGCCAGGGCGTGCTGTTTGAAAATGCGATTGCACCTTGCTCCTGGAGTCTGCCTTCTCATGCTTCTCTATTGACTGGACGTGCTCCATCCGAACATGGAATGCAAAATGTCCAAGCCATGCCCTGGCCAGGCTGGGGAGAAAAAAGTCTTAGCGGCTATCCCGCGTTGGGAGAAGTGCTGAGACATAGGGGATATAGGACTGGCGCTTTTTCCGCGAACCGGATTTATTTCACCCGCAATGTGGGATTAGGGCGAGGCTTCATTCACTTCGAAGACTACTTCGATTCCGTCGGCGATTCATTCGTCCGGACGCTATACGGCAGGGAATTCGCGCGCCTTTACCTCAACCGTAGTGAGAACAGTAAGGTGACGCGAGCGCTTCGCTACCTCGGGCTAGAGTCTTGGCTGGATAAGGACTCCGAAGGCTCCGGCGATTTTGGCGGCGCCTATGGGGTGCGAAAGCGTGCGAGTGCGGTGAATCAGGAACTGATGCAATGGATTGACCGTGACCGCCAACATCCTTTTTTTGCCTTCCTCAATTATTTGGATGTCCATTATTCCTATGGCGGCCCCCCAGGTTATCCCAAGCCTGACTGGGATCGCGGAACTACCGTTGATGAATACGATGCTGGCCTCAAATATGTTGACGACTACATTGGGCGGCTTTTGCGGGAGTTGGAACGGCGGGAAGCAAGAAATACGATTGTCGTTATTACCTCGGATCACGGGGAATCACTCGGTGCACATGGTCTGAGCTATCACGGCGCTGCCTTGTACCGCGAGTTGATCCAGGTGCCGCTAATAATTTCATATCCTCAGCAGATTCCGAAAGGTCTGAGGGTGGCAGTGCCAGTTAGCATCACCGGGATACCTGGCACCGTCATGGATCTTCTGGCGGATCGTGAACCAGGAGTGTTTCCGGGGCCTTCCCTGAGTGCATTATGGAAATCGCAGAACCAGCAAGCCAACTGGCCGTATCCGATTTCCGAGCTGGCGCAGTATCGCTACCAACGGTTGGATGAAATCGCTGGTCGCGCCTAGATGGCACCTGATCACGCACGAAAAGTTCGGCCACCAGCTCTATGACTGGACGAATGATCCAAAGGAATCAAATAACCTGATCGATTCACCCGAAGGCCGCGCTACAGCTCTGCGCCTTGCTTCGCATTTCAATCCCCAGGCGAAGATCCGATGAGCGGAGGGCCAGCGAGTTTGCTTATCAAACGTCGCGCACTCCTGATATCCGCCGTGGCATTCATTTCCTACGCCTACTTTTACCAAGGTGGCGGCTGGAATCAAAACTCGCGCTTCGATCTAGTGCGCGCCATCGTGGAACAGCAAACCCTGCGCATCGATGCCTATCATGACAACACGTACGACAAGGCGTACTACCAGGGCCATTACTATTCTGATAAGGCGCCAGGACTGGCGCTGCTCGCGGTGCCGGCAGCGGCGCTAGAGCGACCTTTGCTGCGCGCAGTAGGAATCGATCCCGCGTCGCCCCGCGCCTGGGTTGCTACATCCTATTTTGTGACTTTATTTGCGGTTGCTCTTCCGGCTGCTTTCGCTTGTGCATGTTTGTTTTTGATCGCCTTGAAACTCGGCAGCAGCGAAGGTGGCGCTGCATTTGCCGCGCTATCCATGGCATTCGCAACACCAATCTGGGCATACGCAACACTTTTCTGGGGGCATGCACTTGCGGCTGCGTGCCTCCTGTTCGCGTTCGCGGCAGGAATCATGCTACGCAGCAGTGAGCGTGCCCGGAGTGACTTCCTCTGGGGGGTTGCACTCGGCTTGAGCGCAGGGTGGGCGACCGTGTCGGAGTATCCCGCCGCGCCGGCGTCGATGATTCTTGCTGTGTTTGCGCTGGCGCAAGTTTGGCCGGAAGGATGGTCACGCCGGATGCGCTCTGCTGGCGGAATATCGCTTGGCGCGATTGCGTGCATTGCCGTGCTGATGGTCTATCAGGATCGCGCCTTCGGCTCGGCTTTCCATCCCAGCTATGCGTATTACCAGGAGGGAGCCTTCCCTTGGATGAAGCACGGTTACATGGGGCTGACTTATCCGCATGTCGAAGTCATGTTGAAGCTGTTGTTCGGCTGCCGCCGCGGACTTTTTATAGTTTCTCCCATCTTAGTTGCGACTCCTTTCGGATTGAGAGTGCTATGGAAAAATCGCGCAACTCACGCTGCTGCTGTGGCCGCGTCGGCCGTCGCCGGTTATTACCTCCTCTTTAATGCTTCGTTCTCGGCTTGGGATGGAGGCTGGTCGTACGGGCCGCGTTACATGGGCGCAGGCCTGCCGCTGCTGTGTTTGGGATTGGCTCCAGTCTGGGACCGCGCAAATCGAATCTGGCGCCGAGTAGTGGTTGCCCTAGCTGTTTGCAGCGGTTTGTTTTCGTTGATGGCAGTCTCTATCACTGCACAGCCGCCGGATCGGTTCCGTTGCGCTCTTACCCAGTTGCTGACGCCTTCCTTTTGGGCCGGCAAACTGTCCCTCAACCAGGCGTCCATGCTCACACTTTCAGAGAATGCTGGTGGACAAGCTCACGGTGCATTCAACCTTGGAGAACTTATAGGAATGCATGGTTTGCCTAGTTTAATTCCGCTATTCGTGATCTGGGGCGTAGCTGCATTTCTGTGGAGAAGACTGAATCAAGTTGAACAGCGAGCGGCGACAAATTATTAGATCTAACTGGAAGAAGTTTCCTTACTGACCACTGGATTACTGGCCAGCGCGTAATGGCGAAATCAGCAATCGGCCGGCAGCTTTTTTCTTGCCATCGGCCTTGTCATGCCGGTAGGTCAGGTCCAGCGAACCTTCGGCCGTGGCTGAAGCATCGGCCAAGGTAGCCGCCAGAGAGCGGAATGAACGGCCAATATCGTGGTTATCGTGTAATGCCACAGGAGCGCCTTTGTCGATGGCGGGCGCTATCGATTGATAATTGTTGGGCAGCTTCCAAAGTAGCGCGCAATTGGTGGCCTTGGCTACATCCTCATCGCTGAATCCAGGAATTTTCTTGTAGCGATTGAGTACCAGACGCACTCGGTCGCGGCCCGATCCCTCTTCCAAGAAACCACGTATTTTGCTGGCGCTCCACAGCGAAACCACATCGGTCTGAGCCACCAGCAAGACGGCATTGGATAAGTCACAAAGCATCCGCGAGGTCTGGTCAAGCCGGCCCGAGCAATCCACAATCACGTATCGGAAGTGCGCCACCAGGAGGTCGAAGAGCCGTGCCATTTCCGCCACAGTCGGCACCAGCGAGTGGGGCTGCTGCGGGCCGGCCAACAGCTGTAAGCCGCCTTTGCAGTGAGTCATCAACCCTTCAAGCAGAGAAGAATCCATGCGGTGCAGGTTCTGCAATGCGTCAACGATCCCGAAAGTGGGCCGTGCGTTAAGGTGAAGAGCTGCATGGCCCAGCGGCGCAAAATCGACCAGCAGCACACCACCATGAGATTCCTGAAGGGCAATGGCCGTATTGACCGCAACCGTGGTTGCACCCGCTCCGCCCTTAGCGTTGGTGACAGTGAATACCCGCGCCCGACCGGAAGAAGTACGCGTCTTGCCTCGCGCCGACGCGAAGCGCGTGAAAGCCTCGACCAGAGCTTCGGAGCCGGCATGCAGTTCAAGATATTCACGAGCCCCCGCACGCATGGTGGAGACAATCGTAGACGGGTCATTCATGGGGCCGATCGCGAAAATCGCGATGTCGCTGGTAGTCGAATGGATCAGCTCGATAGCGCTGATCGCACGTTGCACGTTGTAGGAATCAATATCGACCAGCACGACTTCGGTTCGGACATCCTGGATCTGGCGCACCACAGGATCGATGGCGCTGGCGGGAAAGCCGACATGGGTGAAAACGTTTCGCCCCATGTGGGTCGCCTCCAGACGATGCTGGAGCACCGAAACTCGCTCTTTGTCCTCGGTTAGAAGGGTGACTGCTATGCCGTGCATCGCTGGGGCCTCACGCGTACCACTAATATCAGCATGTTATGAATGGACGAAGGCAGCGCCAAGTGACTTAAGTAATACCGCGTGACCGCCAACGAAAGTCCCTCTCCGTCAATTCTCAAAGCAACTGGAATCAAGAACAAATTCAGGAGCGGAAAGACTCAAGCGAAAGAGTATCCCCTTTGGACACGTATTCTATGCGAAACCGGCTCGCTTGGGAAGGACCAAAGCGAGCCAAAATCCGCGCCCACCAAGCTCACTGACTTCCAATGTAGTGGGTAAATATTGGGCAAATATTTGGTTGTTTTGGCAGGGAATGCCAGGGCTATTTTTGGGCTAATGATCGTGCAGCCCTGAGATGCGATCGTAACCCCGGGAAGCTCCCGTCACAGTCTCGGCCTCGGGCAGGAATTCATATCCCTGCAAGTGGACGGCAACCTCAAACCTCGTCCCACTTAAGGGCGGGACCACCCGCATGACTTTACCCCGGCATCGGACTCGCATGTTTTCGGCGAGCGTAATTTCGGACGGCATCACTAGGGTCAACTCTATGGCATCTCCTTCAGTCAAAGAAAAATCGGTACAGAAGAATGCTCCCCTCGCGCTCAAATTCTGGGTGACTCCTTGTCCTTCACCCTGTGGAATGACCGATCGGACGGCCACGGGAAGTGAGAAGCCAAACCGCTGTGCCGCTCGCCGCTCGAGATGACCTTGGAGAGTACTCATAGCTCTGGAAGCTGAGAAATCGTTTACGATTACTATACTGAACGACCCTGCCCGTAACCCGCCTTCACCGCGCGTTAGGGCGCAGGCAAACTTTACCGCAGCTTGGGACAGGAAGGAAGCGCTAAATCAAAAAACGTGAAATTCCGGCACCAGCAAGCGACCAGGCAGCATCCATAAAGAGCGCATTGAACGCGGCGGATTCGTCTATTTCGAACTCACTCACAAATCAATTACCCCGCGATTCCACCCCTTTGCAGCCGAAACAGGGCCGGGTGCAAGTGACCTTGCGTGCCCTGCGGCATCGTAATTTCCAGCTCTTCATCAGCGGACAACTCATCTCCCTGATCGGCACGTGGATGCAGACTGTAGCCCAGTCATGGCTGGTCTACCGTCTGACCGGTTCATCTCTATTGCTTGGGCTAGTGGGATTTGCCAGCCAGATCCCAGTGTTCCTGGTAGCCCCCTTGGGCGGCATTATGGCGGACCGGCACAATCGCCACCGCGTGATTATCGCGACCCAGACCGCAGCCATGCTGCTGGCCGGTATTCTAGCGACCCTAACCCTGCTGGGAGTGGTGCAGGTGTGGCACGTTTTTGTGCTGGCGAGTTTGCTGGGCGTGGTGAATGCGTTTGATATCCCCGCACGCCAGGCTTTCCTGGTGGACATGGTGGGCAAGGAAGACCTGATGAACGCCATTGCCTTGAACTCGTCCATGTTCAACGGCGCGCGGATTATCGGCCCAGCCATCGCCGGTGTGCTGGTCGCAAAGATTGGCGAAGGCTGGTGTTTCTTCGCCAATGCCGTCAGCTACATCGCAGTAATTATCGGCCTGTTCATGATGAAATTGCCGCCTCGGATTTATCAGAGGCATTCTGCTTCCCCAATGGCGCACATCATTGAAGGCTTTCGCTTCGCCCGGGAAACCGGTCCGATCCGCGCAATATTGCTGTTGTTGGGACTCGTCAGTCTGGTCGGGATGCCTTACACCGTGCTGATGCCCGTATTCGCAGACAAGATCCTGCATGGCGGAGCCCGCGGATTGGGAATTCTGATGGGTGCCACTGGAGTAGGAGCGTTACTGGGTGCGCTGACGCTGGCTTCAAGAACCGGCGTCCGCGGACTCGGGCGTTGGGTGGCACTTTCCTGTGCCGGGTTTGGCGTCAGCTTATTTCTGTTCTCCTGGTCCCGACATTTCTGGCTCTCGGTGGCATTGTTGCTGCCGGTAGGATTCTGCATGATGCTGGAAATGTCCTCGTCTAACACGCTGATTCAAGCCATGGTCCCCGATCACCTGCGTGGACGAGTGATGGCGATGTACTCCATGATGTTCATGGGCATGGCGCCATTTGGAGCGCTGATCGGTGGCGCACTTGCAGATCGGCTGGGTGCGCCCGTTACGGTTTCAATCGGAGCTGTAGCTTGTATCGGCGGCGCCATCTGGTTCGGTATGTACTTGCCAAAAATACGTGTGGAGGCGCGCCAGTTGATCGTGCAACAGACAGTGGACGGTACTGAACCTTCATGAGAGATTTGACTGGGATGTTGGATTGCGAGCTTGAGAAAGATATTAACGCTATTGTCCTGATCTCATCTCGCGCACGACATCGAGCAATGAGCTGTGCGCGAACGGCGCTGGCGTCAACGTCAGGATTAGCATTACCAAACCAAACAGGGCGATCCATCGCCTTGCCCCCGTCACGCCTGGCCACTCCGAAACGACAGGATGGCGCATTCCGCTGATGCGCAGCAGAATCGCCCAGATTATCCAGCCAACCCAGAAATAAATCGCAAGCGGAATCAGCGCGAGAATTGTGACCCGAGAAACAATCCTATGAGCCCGCGGAGCCAAAGCAAAAACTATGTGTCCGCCGTCGAGTTGGCCCCCGGGGAGAAGATTCAACGCCGTGGCAAACATTCCCACCCAGGCGGCAATTGCCGTGGGATGCAAATAAATCCCATGTAACGAAGTGCCACGCGCGTTCGCCAGTGGAATTGCCGCCCAGGCCAAGTGAAAAATCACTGGAAAGCCAAGCTGGATCTCGGAAGCAACAGCGGCAGGCGCCATTATCTTCGAAAGGGGCAAGGCAAAGACCAAAACCGTAAGCGCGACTAAGAACCCCGCGATCGGCCCCGCGATTCCGATATCAAACAACGCGGTGCGGGAGCGGATTGGAGAACGAATCCGAATGAAAGCTCCCAGTGTGCCAATCAATGTCGGCGCGGGAATGAAAAATGGCAGGGTTGCGTACACCCCGTAATAGCGGCAATAAAGATAGTGCCCCATCTCGTGCGCCAGCAGGATCAGCATCAGCGTTGAGGCGAATGGCAATCCCAGCAGCAGGCGCGATGGCTCGGCCAGCGCCCAACGCGCGGGGAAGAACGGCAGCGCGTCGTCATTCATCGAAAACGCCGGCTGGTTATTCTGAAAATTGAACTCCATGCGCGCCCCGACTACCAGCGTAGTGAACACAGTCGCCAGAAATAGCAAAATGTGCAGCCAGTAACGCCGTTTTTGGGGACGGGGCAGATAAATTTCTGACGGACGGTAATAATCAATGGTGGGAGGCAATGCGGGAGTGGGGTCAGACATGAAAATTCCAGGTTAGGAGTCAATCAATGTTCGGGACGCCATGCAGGCGCGAACTCCGCGGCAGGCAAGTCGTAGTCCTCAGCCAGGCTCAGTCAATAGACTGCAACTCCTTTCCTGGTTTGAAGCGTACGGCTTTGCCGGGAGGGATAGAAACTTCCGCGCCGGTGCGCGGGTTCCGACCGATACCGGTCTTTCGCGGCCGGACATTGAACACGCCAAAGCCCCGCAGTTCAATGCGATCGCCTTTGGCAAGGGCTCGCTTCATGCTCTCGAAAACAGTTTCCACGGCCGTCTCGGCCTTGGTCTTGGTGATGCCGGTCTTGTTGACCACTTCGTTGATGATGTCCAGCTTAATCACAGGCGGCTCCCGGCGGCGGGCTCAGTACGATCTACCAAGTGGTTGATGCTAAGGGACATAACCGAGATTGTCAAACGGCAGAGAAAAGAAGAAGTGGCTCGTGATTAGTGGCTAGTGGCGAGTGGCGAGAGATCAGTACTAGCCACTAATCACTCGCCACTAACCACTGAAACTATCCCTTCCGCTCTGCTTCCTTGTACATGTACTTAATCGAGGGCTTGTAAATCATCAGATTAGGCTGGCCGTTGCGATTCACCTTGATGCAAGACTTGTCATACCACTCGATGACGCCATGAATTTCTTCACCGTCCTTGAGCACCACCACCATCGGCGTCCTGGATTGCATTTGCTTCTGGTAGTAAAAATTTTCGGCGTTGGTCTGTTCCGGAGGCGCTATCTTTCTGCCACCGCCGCTGCTTCCACCACTAACGCGATCGTTTCGGTCGCGGTCATTGCGATCGTTGCGCTCCACGCGCTCCGGCCGGTCACGGCGATCGCTGATAGAGAGCTGCGCATGGTTGTGCTCGGCGCGGTTTAAGGACGGCCGGATGAGCTTACGGTTGGCAAAGCCTTCCTGTTCAAGTGGCCGCGCGGCTGGCAAGGCATCAATAGCATCTTTCATGGCACCACCATTCGACATGTTTTTTAGCGGGCCACAATACGTCGCTGCTGTGATTGTGGGTGCTGAAGGTGTGAAACGTTGCAATACCGTAGCACAGGAATCGAGCTGTGACAATCCTCAACTAGTAGGGAGGGAAGGATTTAGCAAAGTAGCTGTTTCTGGCGAGTTCTCCAATGCAGCTTCAACGCGCGAAGACGGCTGAATGCTGACGAATGCTGACGGCTGAATGTTGACGGCTGAATGTTGAGGGCTATTGATGACGACCAGGTTGCTCAACCCCGCTCCACCGCCGTAGCAAACGCGTCCAAAGAGAGCGAACGTAAGAGATTGCGGCGCATGCCGCGCTCCACCTCAGCCAGGCGATCGGACGCAAAACTAATCCAGTTAAAATCCGAAGATTCTGCAAATTTCTTCAAATCAGCTTGGATATCGGTATTGCGAACCAGTTCCGGAGTGCCGCTATGCAAGAACGTCAGATCCTGCAATAGAGAATAAAGGGTGCGCAGCAGTTTCTCCGTCTTTTCGCGCCCTTCGGCTCCGGCACGATACGTCTCGGTCACTTTAAACAGTTCGCTGTGATCGGTGGTGCGCAACGCGGAGCCAAGAATCGTCAGAGCATGAGCCCGGGCCGCAGTGTAGGCAGCGAGGTCAAAACTACGCGCGCGTCCGATGGCCCCCTCGCAGAGACGCGCTACCAGGGCGCGTTGTTTCGAGTTCCAATCAGGACGATGTTGGGCCAAATACTCCTCGACCTCTTGCGCGGGAAGAGCAGCCAGCGAGCAGATCATCGAACGCGAGCGGATTGTCGGTAGCAGTTCACCGGGGTTATCCGCCAACAGAAAAATGGTGGCGAATTCGGGCGGCTCTTCCAGTACTTTGAGTAGCGAGTTCGCCGCTTCTTTCATGAACGCAGAATCGGCAAAGATATAAACCCGTTCTTTCGCCTCTCCAGGGCGAAAATAAATGGTCTCAATCACACGGCGCACTTGGTCCACTTTAATCATCATCTGGGGCGGATCGGGCGGAATCACCAGTACGTCGGGATGAGTCTGCACAAAGAGGCGCGTTTCTTTCTTGTCGCTTTCACGCAGCCCTTCGCGTGCTTCAACGGCTTCAGTAAATCGAGTTTCAAGATCCTCTGCCTGGGCGATGCGAACACAATTCGAACACTTGCCGCAGAAATCCGGCAGGTTGTCGGTAAAGATCGGCGCCAGGCAATTCATCGCCCTTGCCAGCATCAGCGAAAGCGTATATTTCCCGGAACCCGCCGGGCCCGCCAGGATCACCGCGTGGGGAAAGCGATTCCGCGCCAACATATCGCGCAGGCGATGAATGACGTCGGAGTTACCGTAGAAGTCGGAGAAGCCCATAAAGTCGGAGCACTCAGCAATCAGCGTGAGCATTCAGCAATCAGCACTCAGCATTCAGCCACAACACATTTGATCACCTCTGGAGTATCAACTCAGCATACTCGCAAGCACATTGAAGAGCACCGTCCAGCGACCTGAACTTTGCGGGCTGAATGCTGAATGCTGAGTGCTGGGTTTTCATGCCGTCTTCGCGGCCAGCTTCAACTTGCGTCTGACCACCTTCACGATTTGTGCGTGAGTCTCGTCTGCGCTACCGCGTGCGTCTACTAAAACAACACGCCCCGGTTCCCGGGCGGCAATCGCCAGATATGTGTTTCGCACACGGCCGAAGAAGGCGCGACTTTCTTGCTCGAAGCGATTTTCATTTTCTCCGCGCCCAGTCGGGTCACGCCTCCGATTGCGCCGACGGGCGCGTTCAACGCTGGCGGCGACGTCGGAATCCATCAGGATCGTGAGCTCGGGTTTCAGATCGCCGCACAAAATACGATGAAGCGCCAGAACCGGTTCGCTGCCCAACTTGCGTCCGCCGCCTTGGTATGCCTCCGTGGAATCAGTGAAGCGATCACAGAGCACCACCTGACCTTGAGCGAGAGCCGGTTGGATCACTTCCTCAATGTGCTGCGCCCGTGAAGCGAACATCAGCGCCAGTTCGGCAAATGGCGAAAGCCCCGCAGTTGAAGTATCAAGCAGCAAGTGGCGGATTTTCTCTCCAGTCGCGGTACCTCCCGGCTCACGCGTTACCAGCACCTGGAACCCTTGTTCGCGCAACACTGCTGCAAGTTTCTCCGCTTGCGTGCTCTTGCCGCAACCATCCAGCCCCTCAAAGGTGATGAATTTTCCGCGATGGAGATGGGCAGGCATCGAGAAATGATAGCACTGGCAAAGACAGCACTTGGAACTTAGCAATTAGCCCCTTGGCGTCTGGGGAAGTTGCTAAGTGCAAATTGCTAAGTGCCAAGTGCTGCTTTTTCTCCCGCGTGACTGCAATCGCTTGCTGCTGATATATTCGTGAGCCTCGCTTGCATCTTGTGCGATGAATCTCTGCAGGAGCGTCTTCGATGACTACTTCCCGGTGTCGTGTGCTGTCCTGCCTTCTGTTTTTGCTCACACTAACAGTTCCTATCTTCGCGGCCGGACCAGCTCCGCACATCACAATCGCACTAGACGCCACGGAGGCGCCTCGCAAGATCTTTCACGCACGCATGACAATTCCTGTGACAGGTGGCGCGCTCACTCTCTATTATCCGAAATGGATTCCCGGCGAGCATGGGCCAACCGGGCCCATCCAGGATCTTGCGGGACTGAAGTTCACTGCCAACGGTCAGATTCTGAAGTGGCGGCGTGACCTGCTCGATGGCTGGACGATCCACGTAGAAGCGCCGACTGGAGCTGCCAGTGTGGATGCATCGCTGGACTTCCTTTCCCCCGCGGGCGCAGAAGGCCTCTACACCGGTGGGCGGTCGGCTACGGACAAAATGTCCGTAATAAGTTGGAACACCATGCTGCTTTATCCCGCGGGATGGACTTCGGACGAGCTCACCTACGAAGCAACTCTCCGTCTTCCGGCAGGATGGAAATTCGGCACCCCGTTGCCGGTTGCGTCGCAAGCGGCAGGCGAGATCAAGTTCAAGCCTGTGTCACTGACCACGCTGGTGGATTCGCCAGTAATCACCGGCGAATTCATGCGAGTAGTGCCGCTGGCACAGAATCCGCTTCGCGAGATGGATATCGCTGCGGACAGCGCCGCTGCTCTTGACGCGCCGCAAGAAGTCCTCGATCACTATAAGAACCTGATCGACCAGGCTGAAAAGTTATTTGGCGCTCATCATTATCGTGAATATCACTTTGTATACAGCCTGAGCGACCATGTTGCTCATTTCGGCCTCGAACATCACGAATCGAATGACAGCCGGGTGGACGAGCGCGGCATGGTGAACCCAGGCAAACGGCTTCTTTCGGCTGGGCTTCTACCCCATGAATATGTGCATTCGTGGAACGGAAAATATCGCCGTCCGGCAGACCTCACCACGCCGGATTACGAGAAGCCGATGCAGACCGATTTGCTCTGGGTGTACGAAGGATTGACTTCCTATCTGGGTGATGTGCTGACTGCGCGTAGTGGACTGCGCACGCCGGAAGAAGCTCGGGACGAGTTGGCATCGATTGTAGCCGATTTGGATCACCGGCCAGGCCGCGTCTGGCGTAATTTGCAGGACACGGCCGACGGCGTGCCCGCAATGCAGGGAGCCCCTCAGCAATGGGCATCATGGCGCCGTCCTTTGGATTATTACGACGAAGATGTCCTGAACTGGCTATGGGTGGATACGATCATTCGTCAGCAGACTCAAGGCAAGAAATCGGTGGACGACTTTTGTCACCTCTTTCACGGCGGACAGAGTGGACCTCCCGAGGTCAAAACCTACACCTTTGATGATGTCGTAAATGCGCTTAACCAGGTCGCCGCCTATGACTGGCGCGGCTTTTGGACCGAGCGCCTGACCAACCACGGCCCGGGAGCCCCATTGGGAGGAGTCGCGAACAGCGGCTGGAAGGTCGTCTATGACGATACCCGTTCAAACGTTGTGAAGACCAGCGAAGAAGAACACAACCACATTGATGCTTCCTACTCGATCGGGCTGTTGTTGCGTGACGACGGTTCCATCATTGACACCATTGAAGGCATGCTCGCAGCCACGGCGGGTATCGGCCCGGGAATGAAAGTCGTCGCAGTAAATGGACGACGGCTCACTACGGAAGTTTTGCGGGATGCGCTGAAGGCGGGAAAAACCAGCTCTCAGCCCCTGGAACTGATCGTGGAAAACACAGATTATTACAAAACTTACAAGCTCGACTATCACGATGGGGAGAAGTATCCACACTTGGTCCGTGATGATTCAAAGCCCGACAGGCTGAGCGAGATCATCAAGCCACGTTGAGAGCGGTCGCACTACATTTCGCTAACGCCCGCAAACAGATCTGTCTGCTGCGCACTTGACCTGGAACTCGAGACCGCCAGGTGAAACATTTCCTGCCGCGCCCCCTTGCGTATATTCTCTTCAAAACGCGGCCAGAGAGGCGACTGGCTGGCATGGGCCTTGAATGCCGCAATCTTGGCCTCCAGGAAATCCCCAATATCGATGCTGGCGGTGGGAAAAGAGAGCAGGATTGGCTGTCTGTCAGACAGAGTGAAGTTGGCGGTAGCGTAATACAATTTCTGAGCGTGGTGCGGCGTGATCCCGCCTTGCAATTGGTCAGGATAACGATTCGCGCGGCCTGCCCAATGAAAAGCAAGTGTCGCGAATACTGAAACCATGGAATGGTCGGTGTGACCCGTAAGGCCTCCTTCCGGTCCAAAGGTGAGTAGTACTTGAGGACGAAATTCGCGCAAGTGCCGGCTCAGATCGCAAGCCACCTTATAGGAATCCTGGCGATAAAGCTGGCCGTCGGGATAGTCAAGCACAATTCCGCGATTGACTTTCAAAATCTCGCACGCCGCAGCAAATTCTTTTCGGCGAATGGCCGCTAGTTCCTGATCGCTCTTTGCCCCGCCGCGATTGCTGGCTGCCTGTCCCGGCGTGAGACATACGACGCAAGTCTCCACCTGGCGCTCACGATACAGACGCAGCACGCCGCCGAAGCCGCCCGCTTCGTCGTCAGGATGTGCCGTGATGACCATCAACCGCAGAGGCATGCAGCGATTGTAATGGAGAGACGACGACAGCTCTAAACTGCCTGCACCTCAAGTTCGCGGGCAGACTCTTCCGGATCCTCCCCCAGCATAAATGCCAGCACCTCCTGCGGCACGGGAGCATTCCAAACCGGAGCAAACGATTGGCGGTGCAAAGGAGAAGGCCCATGCTGGCGCAGAGCGGCGAGATGGTAAGGAGTGCTGTATCCCTTATTCGAAGCTAGCCGGTAAACCGGAAATACAGGATCCCATTCCCTGACCATGCGATCACGCTCAACTTTAGCCAGGATGGAAGCGGCAGCGATAGAAGCGGAAAGCGCGTCACCATGAATAATGGCCCTTTGCGGCAGATCGCAGTCCAGCCGCAAGGCATCGATCAGCAGATGGTCCGCCCTGGGCTGGAGCCGAGTCACTGCCTCCAGCATGGCCACTCGTGAGGCCTGATAAATATTGATCTGATCAATGCGGGCTGCATCCACCGCAGCAACGGCCCACGCAATAGCGTGCTGGCGAATACGCTCAGCTAATATCTCCCGCCGCTCCGGCAGCAGCAGCTTCGAATCACGCAGTCCGCGGACTCTATATGCTGGATCGAGAATCACGGCAGCCGCGACGACTGGCCCAAACAGAGAGCCACGTCCTACTTCATCTACTCCTGCGACCAAACGAGCTCCGCACTCCCATGCTTTATTTTCGTATCGGAGCGTACATCGCAGCCTTTTGAGCAGACGAAGTTTTGCTGCGGATGCAGAAAGTTTCTTTTCGGGTGCGAGTTTTGCTTTAGTGGCCACGAACTGGAGATAAGTGCATCTTCGCCCAGTCCAGTTTGCGATGCAACTGTGGAAAATGGCGAAATCTTACTGAAAATGTGTTCTGGCGCCGTCAACTTGGAAGCCTCCGCACAAGATAACAACGGGTGCGGTTACCACCGTACTTTGACCCCAATTCGGTCACTTGTTATTTTCACCCAAGGATTTGTCCGTCCGCGAACGTGCATAGTGCCAGAAGATCTCTCCAACAAACCGCCGGATCGGAGTAGCAAGCGCATCCACGTCGCTCTACCCATTCGTGTCACTTATTGGGACAGCGAGAACAAACCATCCCTGGAAATGGCCTGCACCTGAAGAAGTCTACGACCCGCTTCAAAGGGATAACGGAATTTTGCGTATGAATTACAGTTCGCCGGTGGGAAGCGGCAACCGCAGGCGTCAGCAACGCTTTTCAGCCGAAGGCGCGGCGGACTTGCTGAAGCGTGGCCCAGACGCGACCCATACCGAGGCGGACTTGAAGAATTTGTCTGAGGGCGGCTGCCTCATTAAGACCAAGCAAGCTGTGCTGCCAGGCACGGATCTGAAACTAGTGTTGAATGTCTCCAACTACGATCTCAGCGTGAAAGGACAAGTCCGGCACGCCGCAGAGGTGGGATTGGGGGTCGAGTTTCGCGAAATTCGCAAAGGCGACTGGGAAGTCCTGCAATATCTATTGCGCAAGCTGTCCGAACAGAGAGAAGAAGAGAAACCTAAAGCCAAGTCTGCCGTCATCTCGTTCTAAAATTCTAAGACTTCCCAACAGCCTCCGCCGCAGCATGCTCTCGCTCCACGTCTTTGAGGCGAGCCGCTTTGCCCCTCAGAGTACGCAAATAATACAATTTTGCGCGGCGGACCTTCGACGAACGCAGCAAGTCGATCCGATCAATCACCTTGGAGTTGATGGGGAATATGCGCTCCACACCATGGCCAAAGCTTATCTTTCTCACAGTAAAGCTGGCTTGCGGACCACGCGTGCGCGCAATCACGACGCCTTCAAATGCCTGCAATCGTTCCTTGTCACCTTCTTTGATTTTCACATGCACGCGAACGCTATCTCCCGGAACAAAGCTGGGAAGATCGGTGCGCAGGGTCTTAGCCAGAAGTTTTTCGATAATCAGATTCGACATGTTGATGTCCCTTCGTTTCTATATGTCTTTGCCCCTAATCTGGGCCAACAATTCTTTATCTTCGTCGCTCAGCACGATCTGCTGCAGAAGATCGGGGCGGTTCCGCACAGTTTTTTCAAGCGCCGTGCGCCGCCGCCAGCGCCGGATATCTTCGTGATTGCCTGAAACCAGCACTTCCGGTACTGTCATGCCCCGAAAATCCGCAGGTCGCGTGTAGTGCGGGTAATCCAGCAATCCGCCTGAAGCGCAAGTGGAAGTCGGTCCATCCGCAGCCTGGAAATCAACCTGCGCAGTAAATGATTCCTGTTGCGACGAAGCTTCATTCCCCAGCGCCCCTGGAATCAGCCGTGTCATTGCGTCCAAAATCACCGCCGCCCCTAGTTCGCCGCCGCTGAGCACGTAGTCTCCGATGGACAGTTCACGGTCCGCCAGATATTCCCCGACTCGCTCGTCGACCCCTTCGTAGCGTCCGCAAATCAGAACGATCCGTTGCAGCCCCGCAAGTTCCTTGGCCGCGGCCTGGTCGAAGCGTTTACCTTGCGCCGAGAGCAGCACCACGCTTTGCTCCGTTCCGCCGGCGATGCGATCTTCCCACGACCGCACCTTGAGCGCTTCCAAACATTCAAAGATCGGTTCCGGCTTCAGGACCATGCCCTCGCCGCCGCCAAATGGGCGGTCATCCACAGTGCGGTGCCGGTCGTGCGCAAACGCCCGCAAATCGTGGATTTCGACATCTACCAATCCAACTTCCCGAGCCCGTCGGACAATGCCGAAATCCAGAGGTCCGCGAAAGAAATCGGGAAAGATCGTTAAGATATCGACCTTCATCGCGGATCTAAAAATTCTCTAACCCAAAAAGGACCGGAGATCGATGAGATTTTCTTCCTCCGTGTCCCTCTGCGTCCTCTGTGGTTAGCGTTTTCGCCCTTCTTGCTCCCGCTTTTCCTCCGCTGTCAGAGGTGAATTCACTTCCAACATCCCCTCAGGCAAGAGCATCTGAATCCTTCGATTCTTGAGATCCACACTTTGAAGATAAGCTTCAGCGTAGGGAATCTCATATTCTTTCGGTGGCGCGCTTACGATCAGCAGCGGCGCTTCGCCGGCCCCGAACTGCACATTCCGAATCGTGCCCACCTCACGATCCCCGGAAAAAACAATGCATCCGATCAGATCGCTGACATAGTTCCAACCCGGCTCAAGTGCGGCACGTTCAGTCGCTGGAACTTGTAATTCACAACCCACAAGGGTTTCCGCGTCTGAAATCGAGCCCACCCCCGCGAACTTCAGAACCAGGTGCCCTTTGTGCGGCCAGAGTTCTTCAATCTGCAACTCGCGCCGGCTGCCACCTTCTTCGAGGGCCCAAAGTTTCATGCCTTGGGAAAAACGATCCGGCACGTCACTATGCACTTCGATGGCAACTTCACCGCGGCGACCTTGTGTCTTGAGCACGCGGGCGAGAGTAATGAACTCGTCGGCTATTCCAGAATCTCCAGCGTGAACCGCTTATTAAACTTCATCCCCGTCGCGCCCAACAAATTGCGCATGGCGCGGGCCGTGCGTCCCCGCTTGCCGATCACCCTGCCTAAGTCGTTTGGCGCCACCTTCAGTTCGAGCACGCTGCCCTGGCTGGCGTCAATTTGATTGACCGAGACTTGGTCCGGTTCATCGACCAGTGCTTTCGCAATCTGCTCAATCAAAGCGCGCATATCCCCAGCTTGCTCGTCCATAGCGGATTCCCGACGGGATAAGATTGCGATCTGCGGATCAGGCGGCGGGCTGCGCACTCGGCGAGGCCGGCTTGGAGTAAATTTTGCTGACCCGGTCCGACATCCTGGCGCCCTTCGATACCCAATAATCAATGCGCTCGCGTTTAAGATCGATGCTGGCAGGATTGGTGCGTGGATTGTACGTTCCTACCACCTCGACCGGCCGGCCATTGCGCGCCCGCTCCTTCTCGATGACCACCACCCGATACTGCGGCTGTTTTCGCGCACCCGTGCGCGATAGACGAATCATTAACACTGAGCTTAAATTCCTTTCCTAATTCCTTCTGGAGGGATAAAGCAAACTGTTATTTTTGCAGAATTTACCGGGATTGGCAAGTTGAGGCGCCTAGCGGGCGTGAGCGAAGCGGGAGCCCGCTGCCGAAATTCTGAGCGAAGCCGAAGGATCCCACGTTAAGCGGACACCTCCCCTTCGGTAGGTTGCTCAGGCACGCTAAGAACCGAGCCCGCTGCCGAAATCCTGAGCAAAGCGAAGGATCTTAAGGATTGCGAAATGCCCTCGGACAGCCTGTGCTATGTTTTAACTTTCTCCCCTAAACCAGCGAGGCCGCTATGCCCCGATACGAATATCGCCCTCTGACTCCGACGGCAGAAGCAGAGCAGACCTTCCTGTCGTGGATCGACCGCCTGGATCAGGAGTTCATGAATCGCGATCCGGAGCACCGCTGCCTGGTGGTGCGAGACGCGTTGCACCAACTTTATCTTGGACGCCCTTATTCACCTCCGGATGCCGCTGGCCCTTTGGCAGCACAGGCGCTGGTTCACACTTTTGACCCGCGCAACGCCACCCTTGAGCCGGAATACTACGGTGACGTGGATGCTTCGAAATACGCCGAGCGCAAACCGCTCATCTGGTTCTGGATGATGTACGACCGCTCCCCGGTTGGCCTCAACCATTGGCTGGGATTTCGCATGCGCGCCACTCTCGCCCGCCACGTCTTCAAGTTTTGCGGCAAGAACGTGAAGATTTTCCACGGCGTCGAGTTTTCCTTCGGCTACAACTTGACCGTAGAAGACAATTGCACCATTCACAAGTACGTGCTACTCGACGACCGCGGCGAAATCATCATTCATGAAGGCAGTTCCGTCTCTGACCAGCAATCACAAGACGGAGATTGGCCCTAAGGCTCGCATCACTTATCACGCTACGGTGCTGAGCGGCGTAAAAGTCGGAGAACATGGCATGCTCGGATCGATGGGCGTCGCATCCAAAAATGTCGATCCCTTCACGGTAGCTGCTGGTATCCCCGCCAAACCTGTGAAGGTAAAAACCATCGCGCCCGAGGAAGTGCGTAAGGCCATGCAAAAGCAATAACGCCTGAGTCGGTGCGCCTCATCGCCGTCTCCGCACCCTGGTGCCCGCCCTGCATGGTAGTATCGGAGCCAAATTGGCATGACCCTGCAACATGTAGACATTCTGTTCAAGCTGATCGTGTTTTTGTTTGCGATCAGCTTTCACGAATCCGCGCATGCTTGGATGGCCAACCGTTGCGGCGATCCGACCGCGCGCATGCTCGGCCGCATTAGTCTGAATCCGATAAAGCACATTGATCCTCTGGGAACGATTCTGCTGCCGCTGGTCGCGATGTTTACCCACATCCCCGTATTGGGATGGGCTAAGCCGACACCGGTCGATCCGCGCAACTTTCGCCGACCGGTGCTGGATGACATCCTCACCTCTGTGGTCGGACCAATCAGCAACTTTATAGTAGCCAGCGGCGCGGTTCTGATTCTGGCTGCTATTTCATTTACCTCACAAATCGGGCACGGCATCGTGCAAAACATGCCTTGGGCATATCTGACCAATAACCTGGATGTGCTCGCCGCGCAAACCAACTCGGTGCTCATGCCTATCAGTCTGCTCGCATATGAGTTGATGGTGATCAACATAGTCTTGGGCGTTTTTAATCTGATTCCGGTTCCCCCCCTCGACGGCAGCCACGTGCTGCGGCATTTGCTGCCCGAGCCAATTCGCCGCGTCTATGACACGATGGGCTGGTTTGCACTGCTGGCGCTGGTCTACTTCGGTGGGAACTTCCTGGGGCGGTTGATCTTCCCCGTCCTGGGGTTATTCAATTCTCTGTTGATGAGAATGTGATGTCTTCTCGTTCCAATCATCGCAAACGCGTGCTCAGCGGTATGCGCTCTACGGGCAAACTGCATCTGGGGAATTTTGTCGGCGCCCTGGACAACTGGGTACGCATGCAGGAACAGTATGAATGCTTCTTCTTCGTGGCCGACTGGCACGCACTGACCACGGACTACGCCGATACTTCGCGGATCAAACAAAATTCGCTCGAGGTTCTACTCGACTGGCTAGCAGCCGGACTCGATCCCGACCACTGCACCATGTTTATCCAGTCGCATGTGCCACAGCATGCCGAATTGCATCTTCTGCTTTCCATGATCACTCCGCTGGGCTGGCTTGAGCGTGTCCCTACGTATAAGGAGCAGCGGGAAAACATCAGCGAAAAAGATCTCGGCACCTATGGCTTCCTCGGATACCCGGTGCTGCAAGCTGCCGACATTCTGATTTATAAAGGCGACTTCGTTCCCGTGGGTGAAGATCAAGTGCCCCACGTCGAATTGACTCGCGAAATTGCGCGCCGCTTCAACATGTTTTACAGCGGCAAGCGTTCTTACGTTTTCCCTGAACCGCAGCCGCTGCTGACTCCAGCGGCGAAACTGCCCGGAACCGATGGGCGCAAGATGTCGAAATCCTACGGAAACACCATCCTGCTAACCGATCCGGAGCCGGTGGTGCGGCAGAAATTGAAGACCATGGTCACCGACCCCGCCCGTGTGCGCAGGACCGATCCCGGCAATCCCGATATCTGTCCCGTTGGGGACCTGCACAAGATTTTCAGCGACCGGGCCACCATTGCCAAAGTTGATGTAGGCTGCCGTTCGGCGGCCATCGGATGCATTGAGTGCAAGGGTTGGGCCGCCGATGCACTAGTTAGCATTCTGAATCCCATGCAGGAGCGTCGGAGAAAATATGAGGAAAATCCACACCTCGCCTGGGATATTCTGGAAGCAGGCTCGGCCCGCGCTCGTAAGGTCGCTTCTGGCACCATGGATGAGGTTCGGGCCGCGATGAATATGTCGTTGGAATATGAGGCTCTTAGGGTGACTCGGAAGCAGTGACCATGGCTGAAAATCTGAAGGTCATATCGGACAACCCACCATCGCTGACGTCTTCGCCGACCACTGCGTCGCCCTCCGGGCAGCAATCAAATCGCCAGGAAAGCGATTCCCCTTTCGCAGTCACCGTAGGCGATGTCTACGAGGGCCCACTCGATTTACTGCTAGACCTGATCCGCAAGCAGGACATCGATATCTACGACATCCCCATCGCCAGAATCACAGCACAGTATCTTGCCTACGTCGAAAAATTGCGCGAGCTGGACGTGAACATTGCGGCAGACTTTATTTACATGGCTGCGGTGTTGATCCACATCAAGTCGAAGATGCTTCTACCGCGAGACCCAGATGCCGCTGCCGAGGCCGAAGACGATCCCCGCGCCGAACTAGTCAACCGGCTGCTAGAACATGAAAAATTCAAGTCCGCGGCGCAAATGTTGATGCAGAAGCAGCAAATCGAAGACGCCGTGTGGTCCAACCCAGCGCTCAAAGATTTCAAAGACGCCGAGGGCACAGATCCCGAAATCGCCGCCGACGTAATTGACCTGGTAAAAACCTTTCAGCAGATCATGGAGCGCGCCCGCTCGCGTCCCATGCTTCAGGTTGACGAGGAAACCGTTAACGTCGGCCAGATGATTGAGTATTTGCAGCGGCGACTGTCCCTGGAAGACCGCCCGATTCGCCTGAAGCAGTTGCTGCGCAACGTGAATTCGCGGCAAGCACTGGTTTGCATGTTCCTTGCATTGCTGGAATTAGTGCGCCTGCAAGCCATCCAATTGCGCCAAGACCGGCTCTTCGGTGAAATCCTGGTCCGCAAACACACCGGCTTCGAAGCGATCATGGCCGAGCAGATAGCAGTGCGCGACGATTGGAGATAGGAAATCAGTGGCCAATGGCTAGTGGTAAGCGGGCCAGCAGTCTGTAGCCACGCCAGATAGGCAGCGCCGGAGGCGCAAAACAACTTAGCCCAGCTCTTTAGGGCTGGGACATCGGAGTACGCGAGTCTTAAATCACAGCATGAGTCTAAAAGCCAAACTCGAAGCCATCATCTACGCGGCGGAAACGCCGATCACGCTCGACCATATTTTCCAACTGGTAAAAGAATCGGTCATCAACGACGGTGCAACCGACGAGGCCGAAGCGAAATCCCGCGTCCGAGCAACTCTGGACGACCTGGTTGCGGATTACAGCTCCGGCGATCACGGCGTCGAAATCCGTCAAGTCGCAGGCGGATATCGCATGTCCACCAAGCCCGAGCATCACGACGTGGTGCGTATGTTTGCCAAAAGTCTGAAGCCGCCGATCCGCCTCTCGCTACCCGCACTCGAAACCCTGGCCGTCATTGCCTACAAACAGCCTGTCACAGTCCCTGAGATCAGCGAAATTCGCGGCGTCGATTCCAGCGGCGTCATTGGCACCCTGCTGGACCGCAAGCTGATCACAACTGCAGGGCGAAAAGCAGTGGTCGGGCGGCCCATCCTTTACCGGAGTACAAAAGAATTCCTGCTACGCTTCGGCCTCAAAGACGTCACCGAACTACCAAGCATGGAGGAGTTTGAAAAGCTGGTCGCGAAGTCTTTTCAGAGTGATCTGCTCCCAGTGGACGATCAACGTTCCGATTCGCCTGCGGAGGGTTCCACTCTGTCCGACTCTACGCTCAGCGAATCCACCGAACAAGAGGCAGACCTCCAGTCTGTGGAAGCCGCCGAAGATGAAGGAATGGCAACAGCCGAGCGCAATCGCGGTGAAAATGATCCCGCCGCCTGAATTCCGCGCTGCACAATACTTGTTCGAAGGTTCATAACCCATGCCCGCCGAACGTCTGCAAAAAATTATTGCTGCCGCAGGAATTGCTTCGCGCCGCAAGGCCGAGCAGCTAATTACCGGCGGACTCGTCTCCGTAAATGGGAAGGTTGTAACCGAACTGGGGAGCAAGGCCGATGCCGAGCATGATCACATCCGGGTAAACGGCAAGCTTCTGCGCGGCGCCGAGCGGCACGTCTACCTCGTGATGAACAAACCCAAGGGATATGTCACCACGCTCAGCGACCCCGAGCGCCGTCCCACAGTGATGGATCTTTTGCAAGGCGTGGGTGCGCGCGTCTATCCCGTCGGACGCCTAGACTATGCCAGTGAAGGCCTGCTCCTGCTCACCAATGACGGCGAATTCGCCAACCGCCTGATGAAAGCGGCTTCCCATGTGCCGAAGACTTACATGGTGAAGCTTGCCGGCACGCCTTCCGTCGAGGGTCTTTCACGCCTGCGTTCCGGCCTCTTCATCGCGGTTCCAGGCGGTCGGAGAGTAAAGACGGCGCCAGCCAAGGTTCGGCTGATTCGCGAAGCCAATAATCCCTGGTATGAAGTCACGCTGATTGAGGGACGGAATCGCCAGATCCGCAAAATGTTCGAAGAAATCGGACACCACGTGGAAAAAATCAAACGCGTCCGCTACGGACCGCTAGAGTTGGATGTACACCCCGGAGAATTTCGCCGCCTCACGCCGCAGGAAGTCACACGATTGAAGGCCGCCACTAAATAATTTTTCTCATCGTCGCGCCGGCTGGATGGATATCAGAAACCGTCTCGGCCGCAATCATTGGCAACCTCGCCGCGCCGTACAACCCAGCATCACTGCCTAGCAGCGCTCGAGTGACGATCGTCCGAGTTGGACCGCCCGGCTCCACTTGGGCCGAAGCTCCTTGCTCTTCGCCCGCAACCGAAGGCGGAGCTGTCGCGGCGTACACCATCGACCGCTTCTTCAGCTCATCAAAGATGGCGGGTGAAAACGCTTCCCAGGCGCTCGACACTCCGCCGCCAACCACATACATGGGAAGATTGAGAGCATTCACCAGATCGGCAATCACAATTCCCAGCGCGCGTCCCACGCGGCGAAAGATTTTCTTGGCTTCATCGTCTCCCTGGATGGCCAGGTTGTACACCGCCTTAGCGCTGAACTCCGGATTCGCACTGGCAGCATGCGAAAGTCCTGGCGCGATATGCTGCTCGATTGCCTCGCGCGCCATGCGCACCACTGCCGTGGCGGAAGCGTACTGCTCCAAGCATCCCCGGTTTCCGCACCCGCACTGCACACCCTCGGGCTCCACGGTGATATGTCCAAACTCGCCCGCCATGCCGGTCATCCCATGCCATATCGCGCGCCTCAGCACGATGCCTCCACCCACCCCGGTGCCGAGCGTCAACATTGCCATGTCTTCCACGTTGCGGGCCGCCCCCAGCCAATTCTCGCCAAACGCCGCGGCGTTGGCATCGTTTTCCAGAATCACTCGCGTACCCAGCATCTGCTCGATTTGCGCTCGCACCGCCGATTCCGCCCACCCCGGCAAATTAGGCGACTCGCGCAACGTGCCCGTCTTCATGTCGATGATTCCGGGCACGCCGATGCCGATACCTTGCAGCGCCCCTGAACCCTCATACTTGTGTGCCAGATGGCGGATCGCTTCGCACATGTCGTGGATCACACGATCCCGGCCCAACGCCACCTGCGTGCCCAACGTGACTTTCTCCAGCAGCACTCCGTGCTCATCCACCGCCGCAATGCGAAGGTTGGTTCCGCCGAGATCAACGCCAATCGAGAAGTCAGCCATGTTATTTCCGATTTCCAATTGCCGATTTCCGATTTGAAATCCAAACCTGTCTAAACGTCAAGGTAGCGCCGGCGTCCCGCCGGCAACGTCAGGAAATAGGTAAGCGAAATCGGAAGTGTCACGTCTGGCACTTCGGACAATAATGACTGCTGCGTCCCGCGATGACGATCCGCTTGATGGCAGCCTTACAACTAAGACACCGCTCGCCCTCGCGTCCGTAAACCCGGTGTTCCAATTGGAACGAACCTTCCTGCCCATCGGAATCAACGTAGTCAGACACTGACGATCCGCCCAGCGCAATGGCTTCCTTCAGCACTTCCTGCACCGACTTATACAGACGCCGAAGGTTCTCTCTGGTCAGCGATGCCGCACGCCGCCGGGGACGAATGCCTGCCCGGAACAGGGATTCATCAGCGTAGATATTTCCCACTCCACGCAACAATTTTTGGTTCAGCAGCGCACTCTTGATAGGTGTCTTGCGTCCATGAAACAGCGTGATAAAGCGATCGAGTTTAACGTCCAGAGGTTCGCAGCCGACGGCATCAAAATCGCGCGCCACGCTCAACCGTCCAAACCGGCGAGGGTCCACGAACCGCAGTTCGCGCCCTGATGCCAGTTTCACTACTGCATGCGTGTGCTTTGCGATTTCCAGTTCGGGCTTGCAAACCAGCATGCTGCCCGTCATCCCCAGATGCACGATCCACTGAGCCTTAGCACTCACCCGTTTTTCTGACCGCCGTCCGCGCGTACTCACCAACTCGAACACAATATGTTTTCCCATGCGACGCACATCCGCAATCCGTCTGGATTGAAGGGTGGCCGCAATCTCAGCCGCGGATGACTTCAATGGCTCAGGTTTCGACCCCAGCCAAACGGACTCGATAAAATCGCCGGTCAGGCGACTCGCCAGCCCGCGTGCGATGGTTTCGACTTCCGGTAATTCAGGCATTTGAATTCAGTCTACAACGTGTCTGAGACCTGAGACCTGTCACCCGCGACCTGAGACCTGACCCACAAACCGCATTGCCATCCACCATCCTGCAGGTTATCATTTCCGGTACACACCTGCTCTTACATCCCAGCCATTCAGCAACTGCGCAGTTTTTATTGCGGGCAACCAGTGTGTGCGACCCGGGAAATGCGGCTAGGCCTGTTTTAAAGCGACGCCGAAGCCGCGCCAGTCTGTTAAATGGAGTGTACTTTTGAGCAAAGTGAGAACTGCGGTCATCGTCGGCGCGCAATGGGGCGACGAAGGCAAGGGCAAGATTGTCGACGTGCTCTCCGACAACTTTTCCATCGTGGCCCGCTATGCCGGAGGCCACAATGCCGGCCACACGGTCATCATCAAGGGCAAGAAATTCATCCTGCAACTGGTTCCTTGCGGCGTGCTGCGTTCCGGTTGCCGCAGTGTGATCGGCAACGGTGTTGTGCTCGATCCCATGGCTTTCCTCAAGGAAGTTGCGGCACTTCGTGAAAACGGAGTGAAGGTGGACGGCAATCTGTTCGTCAGTAGCCGCGCTCAGGTGATTCTGCCTTATCACCGCATGATTGAGTTGGCCTCGGAGAACGCGCCCGGACGAGTAAAAATTGGTACCACTTCTCGCGGCATTGGGCCTGCCTACGAAGACAAAATGGGCCGTCGCGGCTTGCGCGTTGCTGATCTCCTTGACCTCGGATTATTGAAAACGCATATCGAAAATGCCTGCCGCGAGAAAAACATGATCGCGCATGCGTTATTCAATTCGGAACCGCTGGATTCCGACAAGATGTATCAAGAATATGCTCAGGCTTCGGCCCAAATTGCTCCCTTCGTGAGTGACACGGCCGCACTCCTGAACCAGGCTCTGGCGGAAGGCGAATCCGTCATGTTCGAAGGGGCGCAAGGCACCATGCTCGACATCGATCATGGAACTTATCCCTTCGTCACTTCTTCCAGCGCCACTTCCGGCGGCGCCGCGATCGGCACCGGTGTTGCCCCTAACGCAATCGATAGCGTCATTGGCGTCACCAAGGCGTACTGCACGCGTGTAGGCGGCGGACCTTTCCCCACCGAAGCGCTGGATGCCACCGGCGACTTGTTGCGTGCGCGCGGCAATGAATATGGTGCAGTGACGGGACGTCCCCGGCGGTGCGGATGGATCGATTTGCCACTGTTGCGCTACGCTGGCATGATTAACGGTATCTCGTGGCTGGTCGTGACCAAACTCGATGTGCTCGATGAACTCGATCAGATTCCGGTTTGCATGGCTTACACCATCAATGGCCGCAGCACCACCGAAATTCCGGCGCAATCCAGTGTCTATGATCAGATCAAATGTATCTATGCGAAAATGCCTGGCTGGCGTACTCCCACTCTGGGGATCACAAAGCTTGAGAAGCTGCCAAAAGCAGCCCGTGAGTATCTGGCTTTCCTCGAGAAAGAAAGTGGAGCTCGCATCGGCATGATCTCCACTGGTCCCGGACGAGAGCAAACTATTTTCGTGGATGAGTTTGCCGATGAGTTAAAAACTTTGGCGGAACGAAAAGTAAGGACAACTAAAAATCTAAAACGGAGCAGCAGGTAATGGTCGTTCTGGCGGTGACGTGGATTGCAAAGGCAGGTCAAGAAGCGGAAGTAACTAGTATCTTTTCCAAGCTGACCGAAGCGTCACGACAGGAACCCGGCTGTGTGGCTTTCCAGGTACATCGCCACAAAACTGAGGCTCTCCGCTTTTTTATTTACGAGGAATATAAGGACGACGCAGCCCTCGAAGCTCACCGCGCCACTGCTCACTTTCTTCAGTACGCTCGCAAGGAATTGCCCCGCGTCGCTGATCGCGTCGAGGGCGTCGTCTATGAGCCGCTAGGCTGAACGTGTGACAATCTATTTCCCCTTATCCGCCATCAATACTCCGGCGGAAGCGTAACTCTCGCGCTCAACTTCGAGGAATGTAATTACAACCGCTTCACGCCTGGCCCCGGCTTCTTCGACCATCGCATCGGTAATACGTGTTGCCAGCTTGCGTTTCTGATCGGCCGTGCGGCCGGTCAACATTGTGATTTGAACCAAGGGCATGAAAGCTCCTAGTAAAGCTACGGTCTCGACACGACCTAGCCGTAGCTATTTCGCCAGCTCGAATCCGGCAAAGAAAAAACTCAACTCAAACCTTGCCGTATCTTCGGCATCCGATCCGTGGATGGCATTAAATTCGATGGTCGAGGCCCATTTCTTTCGGATCGTGCCCTCCTCCGCATTGGCGGGATTGGTCGCGCCCATTAGCTTGCGCAGATCGGCGATGGCATTCTCCTTCGCCAACGCCAGCACTACGATCGGTCCGCTGGACATGAAGTTGGTGAGCGAGTTGAAGAAAGATTTGCTCGCATGCACGGCGTAAAAAATCGTTTTTTTCGAATTGCTCAATGATGTCGCCGACCGCGTTTTTGCGCACCGCGTCCGGCTTGATGATGGTAAGAGTACGTTGTAGGGTTTTCATTATTTGGATTTCGTGATTTTCGATCTCAACTTCGCCACTTATAAATTAAGCTCTCGCAGTCACACCCAGAGCTGCAATCACAGTCTCACCGATGTCGGCTGGAGACCTGGCGATATGAATGCCCGCGGCTTCCATCGCCTTGATTTTCTCCGCTGCAGTTCCTTTTCCGCCGGAAATAATCGCTCCCGCATGGCCCATGCGGCGTCCTGGAGGCGCCGTCTGCCCGGCGATGAATCCGATCACCGGTTTCCGCATGTGAGTCTTCACGTACTCGGCCGCGGCTTCTTCCGCGCTTCCGCCGATTTCGCCGATCATCACAACCGCCTCGGTCATCGGATCCCGATTGAACAGGTCGATCGCGTCCACGAAATTAGTGCCGATGATCGGATCGCCGCCAATGCCGATCGCTGTCGACTGCCCAACGCCACGAGTGGTGAGCTGATAAACCGCTTCATAAGTAAGCGTGCCGGAGCGCGAAACAATTCCCACCGGGCCCTCGCGGTGAATGTGACCCGGCATGATTCCGATTTTGCAATGTCCCGGCGAAATGATTCCAGGACAATTTGGTCCGATCAGCCGTGAGCGCCGGTTCTGCAAGAACTCCCATGCGCGTACCATGTCCAGCGTGGGAATACCTTCGGTGATGCAGACAATCACCTCTACCTCGGCATCGGCGGCCTCCATGATGGCGTCAGCCGCATACGGAGGGGGAACAAAAATGACGGAGGCATCCGCCCCAGTCTTGTCTACGGCTTCCTGCATGCTGTTGAAGATGGGCCAGCCTTCATGCCTGGTTCCACCTTTTCCAGGTGTGACCCCACCCACAATCCTGGTCCCGTACTCCGCGCAAGTCTTAGCGTGAAATGTTCCTTCCCGCCCCGTCAGTCCCTGCACGATTACCCGTGTCGATTTATCTATAAGAATGCTCATGACGCTCGCGCCGCCGCGACTACTTTCTCAGCCGCGTCCTTCATCGTGTCCGCCACAATAAAATTCAAACCCGATTGCTTCAAAATCTCGCGTCCCGCCTCGACATTCGTACCTTCCAGCCGCAACACAACCGGCAACTGAATATGTGTCTTGCTCGCGGCTTCGACTACGCCTTTCGCCAGCGTATCCACGCGCAGAATGCCGCCAAAAATATTAATCAGCACGGCCTTCACATTCTTGTCGCTAAGCAGGATTTCGAATGCATGCGTCACCTGTTCTGCATTCGCCCCACCGCCAACATCCAAAAAATTCGCCGGCATCCCGCCCGCGTACTTGATGATATCCATGGTCGCCATCGCAAGTCCGGCGCCATTCACCATGCAGCCCACGTTTCCATCGAGCTTGATGTAGTTGAGGTTGTACTTCGAAGCTTCCACCTCGAGCGGATCTTCTTCGCTGATATCCCGCAGCTCGCGAATCTCCGGATGGCGGAAGAGCGCGTTGTCATCAAAGTTAATCTTCGTATCCAGTGCGAACAGCCGCCCATCCGTGCAGGTAACGAATGGATTGATCTCCATCAGCGAACTATCGGTCTCCGCAAATGCCTTGTACAAGCTGGTCATGAATTGCGCTGCGGAATTGATCTGCTGCGCCTTCAGACCCAGCGCGAAGGCCAGCTTGCGCGCCTGGAAAGCTTCCAGGCCCAAGCCCGGATCAATGTATTCCTTGAGAATCGCAGCAGGATTCTCCGCCGCCACCTGCTCGATTTCCATGCCACCCGCGGCCGACGCCATAAATACCGGCCTGGCTTCGGTTCGATCAATCACGATTCCCAGGTAGAGCTCTTTTTCGATGGGCAAAGTTTCTTCGATCAGCAACCGTCGCACGATACGGCCTTCGGGCCCGGTCTGATGTGTGACCAGTCTCATCCCCAACATGTTCGTGGCGATCTCGACTGCCTCCTTCACTGACTTTGCAATCTTTACCCCGCCGCCCTTTCCTCGCCCACCCGCATGAATCTGTGCCTTTACGACTATTGCCGAAGCTCCGGCGCCAAAGAGATGCTGCGCGGCGGCTTCGGCTTGATCGGCCGTCTCGGCTACCTCGCCGCGAGGCACAGCCACACCATACTTTTTCAGGATGCCTTTGGCTTGGTACTCATGAATCTTCATAATGATTCGATTCCGGATCGGCAGGACCATGCTTGCGGCGTACTACTGCGGCAGCAAACCTTAGATTTTATCTCAAAACCCGGCGACGGCGCCCCCGCGCTCCGCCTTTTTCGAAGCAGCGGATGATATCTGCGAGAGGGTCCTTGTTTGCGCTGTGAACTGGGAACTGAGAGCTAAACACTGCCTTGGAAACACCGTCTGAATGAAGGCTACTCTCCAATTCATATGTTGTACGTACATCCTCGTAACCACAAATGTTCCACGTGGAACGTTTCGACATTTTGGCAGATGTCTGGAATAAGGAATTGTCCCGCAATGCTACCCTTATACCCACACCATGATCCTCGACGCTCTCCACCGCATCGCCAACCATCGCGAATCACTCTCGCGTGAAGAGTCCCGTCAGGTCATGTCCCAGATTCTTGCCGGCGAATGTACGGATGCGCAAATCGCAGCCTTGCTTGTCGCACTGCACATGAAAGGTGAAACCGTGGAAGAGATCGTCGGTTTCGCCGAGGCGATCCGCGCGGCTGCAACGCCTTTGACCACTCTTCAGAATTCTACGGTGGATGTCTGTGGCACGGGCCGCGATGCGCTGGTGGATACTTGCGGCACCGGCGGCGATGCCAGCGGAACCTTCAACATTTCTACGGCAACGGCGTTCGTAGTCGCTGGCGCCGGCGTACGCGTCGCCAAGCACGGCAACCGCAGCGTGACGTCAAAATGCGGCTCTGCGGATGTGATGGAATCTCTGGGCGTGAAGATCGAATTGCCTGCGGCGCGGATTGCCGCCTGTTTGAAAGAAGTTGGAATCGCATTTCTTTTTGCCCCCGCCTTGCACTCGGCGATGAAACATGTACAGAGCGCCCGCCGCGAGCTTCGGCTGCGCACCGTCTTCAATCTCTTGGGTCCGCTCACAAATCCGGCTCACGCCCCCGCGCAAGTAGTCGGAGTTTATTCCGCCGAACTGGTAGAGAAACTTGCCGAAGCGCTCAGCATGTTGGGTCTGCACCGTGCGCTGGTTGTGCATGGAAGCGATGGCCTGGATGAAATCACCGTGACTGGTCCTACACGCATTGCGGAAGTCCGCGAAGGAACAGTCCGAAACTACGAAGTGACTCCAGAAGAATTCGGAATAAAACGAGCACGAATCGAAGACCTGGCGGGAGGAGGCGCTGCCGCTAATGCCGCCATCATTCGCGAAATCCTGACTGGAAAGAAATCACCCCGACGGGATGTCGTCCTCTTGAATGCGGCGGCCGCATTGGTGGCGGCGGGCAAGGCTGATCATCTAGTCGATGCGGTGGCTCCCGCGGCGCAGTCCATCGACTCCGGTGCCGCGGCGGGCAAACTAGATGCCCTACTACGTTTCACGAACGCATGACGGTCGAGCAAACACAGCGGCTTATTTTGACCGCCGCCATGCCCCGACATCTTTTCGATCATCTCGGCCACAGTCACTTCCCGTTGCAATTCGGGATGAAACGCCGACTTGGTGAGATCTGGCGGCTTCAGGCGACGCAGTAAACGCAGGGTAGAATGCCGGTTCAGTCCGTACAGAGCTACGAGTTCTGCGGGCGGAGTTTCGGTATAGCCAAGATTGCGCGCCCAGTCGTCGCCGTCCATGGGAGCAATCACAGGCTTCTTGTCGGCAAGCATCTGGCGTATGCGATACGCGTATACAACTTCAATGTCAGCCAGATGGCCCAGCACTTCCAGAATGCACCACTTGTGTGGCGCGGGCTTGTAGCGCAGAGTCTTGTCGGGCAATCCAGATACGGCTGCTGCGATCTGCTTGGGACTTTTTTCCGCGGCTTCGAGGTGTTGTTTCAGTTCGGCTTCGTTCATGATGTTCTCACTTGATTTCGACTTTTTGCATCCACTGCACGACCTCCACGTCCCAGCCCAACTCCTTCTTCATGGTATCGCGCAATTGCGTTGACGCGGCGGGTTCCCCATGCACCAGATATGTGACGGCGGGTTTGCGCGGAAAAGTGCCCAACCATTGCAGCAATTCCGGCGGATCGGCGTGGTCGCTGAATTGTTCGAACGCGGCCACTTGCGCCCGGATGGGGACTATCTGGCCGAATATCTTCACTTCAGGCGCGCCGCTTTTTATCGTGGCGCCGCGCGTTCCCGGCGCCTGGAATCCGATGAAGATGACCGTATTCTTTGGATCAGGAAGTCGTTGCGCGAGGTGATGCTGGATTCGTCCGCCAGTCACCATGCCGCTGGAGGAAATAATAATCAACGGGAACCTATTCTCATTGATCTTCTTTGACTGCTCCGGAGTTGAAGCGAAGGTGACTCCAGGCCAATTAAGGGGTGAGCCATATTGCTTGATAAGCTGACGAGTCTCCTCGCTGTACTCTTCGGTGTGTTTGAGAAAAATCTGCACCGCCTTGATGGCCATTGGACTGTCGCAATAGAGAGGAATGCGTGGGATTTGCCCAGCCTCCATCAACTGCTTAAGGATGAACAAGAACTTCTGGGTTCGCTCCACCGCAAAAGCCGGCACGATGACGCTGCCGCCGCGCTCGACCGTTTTACGAATCAGCGCCGCCAGTTCCGGACGTGGGTCGTTCGTGGGATGTTGCCGGTTGCCATAAGTGGATTCCATCACTAGCACATCCGCGATCTCACCTTCGGTTGGGCCAGAGCGAAGCACTTTTCCTGGATCAGGGTCACGCACTCGTCCAATGTCCCCGGTGAAAAGCAATTGCCGTGACTGCCCATTGGTGGTGAGTTTCAGCTCTACCATGGAGGAACCGAGAATGTGGGCAGAGCGCACGAAGCGGAACGAAATCTCCGGGGAGAGTTGTTTGCTCTCCTCGAATCCCAGCGGGCGGAAATATTGCAAACACTCTTGTGCCTCTTCGAACGTGTAAAGCGGCAGCGCTGGGTGGTGCTTCGAGCTTTTGGTTTTGTTGTAGAACGCCGCGTCTTCTTCCTGCAGGTGACCGGAATCAGGAAGAATAATTCCGCAAAGATCGATGGTGGACGATGTCGCGTAAATTGGGCCCCTAAATCCTTGCTTCACCAGTCGCGGAATCCAGCCGCAGTGATCGAGATGGGCGTGGGTGAGCACGACTGCATCAATTTCACGCGCGGGCACCGGAGAATCCTGCCAGTTGCGATCGCGCCATTCCTTTGGGCCCTGAAACATTCCGCAATCAATTAGAGTTTGAAGGCCATTTTTCCCACTATCGTCCGGTGAGGTGTTGATGAGATGCTTGGATCCGGTAACTGTTCCGGCTGCGCCGAGGAACTGAATGTAGGCCAATGAAGCCTCCGGTAAGATGGCATTGATTTCAAATTAATATCGCTCACCATTTCAATTTTAATATTCAGAATCAGTTCGCGTTGGGTTTGATCTTAAATATATTGTTTGTCATGTCGCTCTCCGGCACACTGCCGTCATTGACGACAATTTCCTGAGGCGTACCCGCGGCCTGGATTCGCATTACGCTCTTCGATTTCGAGTGCACTTCAACAAGACGTGTAACTTGGCCGCCCTCCATAAGTAGAGTTACAGGTACCTGGGCGCCAGCTTCGCCAAGATTTTCAATGGTGATGGTTACGACGTAGCCGCCGCCCAGCAGTTGACGTGGATACGCCGATTCCACACGAAAGTCGGGTAGTCCGCGGTCGCGATATACCCAGTCGTCGAAAAACCATTCGAGCTCTCGCTTGGATTGCGCTTCGATCAGACGCTGCAGGTAGGATGCCTCTTTGTCCTGGTCTGGACGATAGAGCGCCAGCGCCTTCCTTAATGTTTCTTCGCCAATCATGTCGCGCAGCATCCACCAGACATACATTGCCTTACTTCGGTAGAACTCCTCGCGAGAGGTGCTGACCAGCGACTCGTTCGCGGACGCGCTCGAGGTGCGCTCCGCGGCAAATGCTTTCTCGGCGTCTATGAGCGCGGTGCGATGCTGGGCCATGAAATCGAGCGCTGTCCGCCTTCCGCTCTGTTGCTCAAGGTAAGCCGCCTGAGCAAAGTGGGCGAGGCCTTCGTAAATCCAGAGACGCGGAGACTGAAACGCAGAGTGCGTCAATTGGTGAACGACGGTTAGGGCTGCGATCCGCGAGTCACTGTTAAGCGGTGTCAGCAACATGCTGCCGCTCTCAAATGGCGATGCTTTGGCGTCAGCAAGTTCTACGATCTTTAGTTTTCGTCGAGAGACGCCGAACCATTCTTTAACGAAGGGCATAGCTAACTGCGTCGCGAGTTCATAGTTTTCTGCTGCCGGTTTGTGCTCAGGAAAATAGTGAACGTCGAGCGTCGATGGATTCAGGACAGAGTAGGTTGCGATAGCAAATGCCTGGACCGTCGCGCCGAGTGGTTCGAATGAACAATCGATAAGAGCGTTCTGCCCGTGTCCATTGTCAGCAGAAGCTGGCTTGCATGCTTCAGCGTTTACGATGAGTTCCGATGAAGAGCCCGCGCTGTCACCTACCACGCCGAACTTCCACCGGCCCAGGGTTTCGAACAAATTATTACCTTCCGACAAATTTGCCGATAGCAGGCCCACCGGATACCAGGCTACATATCCAATTCCGCGAATTGCGGTAGACGATGCGCCGATCTGATCCCAATCATTGTGCCTGGCTAACTCCTCGGGCACACCGATTCGAGTCAAGCGTGTGGCATCAAGCGGAATGACGCCTTCGTAGCCAATGTCCAGCTCTATTTTTCCTTTCGGAGGAATTTCCTGAGGGAGAGTGATGATCGCTTCGGAGAGTACACCGGTATGATCGATATCCGAGGTGTAGGGCTGAGAAACGAACTGCACGGCTTTGCCACCGAGTTTGATGGACCTCCAGTCCAGGGTTGAGGAAATCTGGAGGGACACGTTTTTCTGGGGACCGTTGGAATCATTGCGCAATGTAATCTGCCCGCGCACCGCGAGCCGCTGCTGTGCGGGCTCAATGCGAACATTCAAGTCGTATTTGGTGAAAGTGAAGGCTTCGCGGTCGAGGGCAGACGCCGGAGCCAGTAAACCACACAGGACACAGAGGACGTGAAGCAACTTCATTTCGAATCCGTGGTTGCTTTCTCGCGGCGCTGGCGCACGATTTCATAGAGCATGACTCCCGCGGCCACCGATACGTTCAGCGATGACACCTTTCCCAGCATGGGGATCGAGATCAGAAAATCACATTTCTTGCGGACCAATTCGTGCACGCCTTTACCTTCAGCGCCCAGCACGATGGCGCAATCCATTTTGTAATCGAGCGAATCATAGTTTTGGGGCGCACGTTCATCGAGCCCAACAATCCACAAATTCTTGGACTTTAATTCTTCCAACGTGCGCCCGATGTTCGTCACCTTTGCGATAGGCAAATGCTCACTGGCGCCGGCGGAGGCTTTGGTCACAGTGGGAGTCACTCCCGCGGCCCTCCGCTCGGGAATCACGACGCCGTCGGCGCCCGCAGCATCCGCGGTGCGAAGAATCGCGCCCAGATTGTGCGGATCTTCCACGCCGTCGAGCACGACCACCAACGAAAATTGGCCTCGCTTGGCTGCGACTACGTCGTCGAGATCGTTATATTGTTTGGCCGAGGTGACGGCGACCACGCCTTGATGGGCGTTGTTTCCGGCCATGCGATCGAGTTCCGGACGCGAGACAAAGCGCACAGCGATTCCTTGCCGCCGGCACTCGTCCACGACACGCTGTAAGCGTAGGTCGTGGCGTTCTTTGGCGACCCCTACCCATGCAAAAGAGCGTCCACGAGCTTTCAGTGATTCGGTGACGGCATTGATGCCGTAGATGAAATTCATCGCTCATTAGTTTACTGCGTTGACTCGTTTTCGCGAGGGTGCGCGGCCAATTCGTCCTCTGCGCACCCAGCGCTGGAAGCGCTGGGCTAAATTGTTTCGTCCTCCGGACTGGGCCGTTGGTTGCTCGACGCGCTCGAGAAACAAGGCGCTTGGGGAATGCTAGACTGAAGACTCGGCGCATTGAATGCAAGACGTCTACATTCTCTCAGCGGTACGCACGCCTATCGGCAAGTTTGGAGGCTCGCTGGCCTCGTTGACTGCGGCTGACATGGGCGTGGCGGCGGCTAAGAGCGCGATTGAGCGTGCCAGGATTCGTCCGGAACAGGTCGAGGAGACCATCATCGGCAATGCTCGGCAGGCGGGAGGTGGTCCTAATCCCGCACGGCAGATTTCCATTCGCTGCGGGGTTCCACAGGAAGTGCCCGCGTATACGGTGAACAAGGCTTGTGCCTCAGGGATGAAATCCATCGCTCTCGGATACCAGGAGATCGCAACCGGCAATCTGGATTGCGTGCTGGCGGGTGGGACTGAGTCCATGTCGCGACTTCCGTATTATCTGGATGGCGCACGCTGGGGATATCGGCTGGGCCACCAGGAATTGGTGGATGGGATGTATCGTGACGGATTTTTCTGCCCCATGGCGAAGATGGTGATGGGCGAAACTGCCGAGGTGCTGGCTGAACAATACAAAATTTCGCGCGAGGAGCAGGATCAGTACGCACTCTGCTCCCAGAATCGCGCCGCGGCAGCCACTCAGTCGGGGCGCTTTGATGACGAAATGGTTCCTGTCATGCTGGAAAGTAAGAAAGATACACAGATTTTCAACCGGGACGAACATCTTTTTACCGGGGCTAGCCTGGAAAAACTAGCTAAATTGTCCCCGGTGTTTTCCAAGTCTGGGACCATTACCGCTGGCAGCTCTTCCGGAATTACGGATGGCGCTGCCGCGGTGGTGATCGCTGGCGAATCGTTTGTATCGAAACATAATCTCAAGTCGCTGGCTCGGATTATGGCTGTGTCTGCAGCAGGAGTTGATCCGCGAATCATGGGGATCGGCCCAGTGCCGGCGCTGCGAAAAATGGAGCAGAAGCATGGGCTTCGTCTTGAGGATTTCGATCTGGTCGAATTGAACGAAGCATTTGCCGCCCAAGTGCTCGCTTGCGACCGCGAACTACACTTCAATCACGAGAAGCTTAATGTGAATGGCGGCGCGATTGCGTTGGGACATCCCATCGGCTGTACTGGCGCACGCATCACGGTGACGTTGCTGCATGAAATGCGCAGGCGCAAGGCGAAGCGCGGGGTGGCAACGCTGTGCGTGAGCGGTGGCATGGGTATGGCGTTGGCGCTGGAGAACGTCGCCTAAGGCCGATATACTTTTGTTGACTGGAGTAACGATGCCTCTGTCGGCCGTCATTGTGGATGATGAGCAGTTGGCGCGAGATGAACTCGCATTTCTGCTGAAGAGTGTGGACGATGTGAATGTCGTGGCGCAGGGGAAAAATGGCGTGGACGCCATCAACCTTATCCGCGAATTTAATCCTGACCTGGTTTTTCTCGATGTGCAGATGCCGGGGCTGGACGGCTTTGGAGTCATCAAGAAGCTGCTCGATAAGAAAATTCCGCTGCCGAAGATTGTTTTTGCTACTGCCTTCGATCAGTATGCGGTGAAGGCATTTGAGGTGAATGCAGTTGACTACTTGCTCAAACCTTTTGATAAGAAGCGGGTGGCGCAGTCGGTGCAGAAGGCAAGGGCCAAAATAGAAACCAGCGGCACTTCGTCAGAGAAATTAGAGACGCTGGTGCGGATGCTGGAGTCGCAGAAGCCGCAAGCGTCCAAAGTTCTGCTGAAATCCGCGGGCCGGTTGTTTCTGATTAGTCAGAAAGATATTTGCTACGCTTCCATCGAAGATGGCGTTATCAGCGTGATGACTACTGGTCCCAACGGCATGGAAGGTCAGTCGAACTGCCGTACCTTGGAAGAGCTATTGGACAGTCTGGATCCCAATCTTTTTTGGCGAGCGCATCGCTCCTATCTGGTGAATATCAATCGCATCAAGGAAGTTGTTCCCTGGTTCAAGAGTTCGTATCAACTGCGCATGGATGATAAGAAACAGACTGAAATTCCGGTAAGTCGCGCCCAGACCAAGCGGCTGCGGGAATTGTTCGGACTATAGAATCCAGCCCAAGTTTCTTAGTGCCTGCGATGCATTGTTCCCACAACAGGCCAAGCCGGCTCCGAAGAGTTTCCGAACCAGGTACTCTCGTTGCATTCACGTCTGGTTGCGTGTAGATTCAATAAAAGTAGCCGGTTATCCACATCTCAAGTAGCGTTCCTTTCTCAGGCAGTATTACTGATCTTTTCAAGACATTATCAAAGAATGGCGGGCAGGCGAGAGGCGCGGGCGGGATGTTGCATAAAGGCGAGTTGACCGGCCAGGCTGCTGAGATGCTGATAGTTATCCACCAATCTTCCAGCGGAGAGGTGAGCTCCGGGCAACGCGATCCCTAGATACAGCCTGACGGTTGCCAGAAGAGCATAGTGTCGGAGACGCAAAGCGGTATCGAGCAATTGGCGCCCCGCCTCAGCAATCTTGGGGTCGAGGCTAAGACGCGCAGCCTCTCCCAACCGCACCAGGACGGCGGCATTGTGCGCCGCGCAGCTCACGTATTCCATCGCAGCGTACAAGCGCTCCTTTTGGATGGCAAGAAACTCACTCGCCGGCAGGTTCTCACGAAGGAAATCTTCTTCGGCAGGATCAATGAGATTTCGGAAGGCCTCGATATCGACGGGCCGTGTGCGGCCCGCCAAGTCGTCCAAGTCGCCGATGGCAGAAGTCTTTCCTCGGGCAGCGTACATCAACAACAGTGCCGTCAAGGAGACAAGGACGAGAACAAAAGCAAGAATCATCGTAGTAGCAAGCGTTGCATTTCAGTATTCCACTGTTCGAGGTTATTGTCAGGCACGTGTTTGACCGCACGTCTGGCAGTATCGGGCGCCAGCAGATACACAAGCCAGATCAGTACACAGCAATGATAAGTTGCCATCGTAATAAAATCCAGGCTGTAACTCCCGGCAGCAGGCCCGGTTCCAATTCGCAGCGCCGTAGTTGCTAAAGTTACGCTTGAAAAAATTCCCAGTCCCGCGGGCCGTAAACATAATTTTGCCAGGAAAGCCCAAAGTAGGATGAAAATAGAAACAGGAACACCAACAACCCGCTCTGCATGAGACTAACGGCACAATTCGCAACGTGAATTCCGGAGAGTAGCGGCGTCGAGTCGTTGGGTGCGCGCGCGGCCACCGCAACTGCCACAAGCAGCAAAACTACTACACCCCAGCGAAATAGTATTCGACCGAGTTCCGCAAGCGCAGGATAGGGATCGAAAATCCGGTTGAATATCTCGTAAATCAAAGCGAAACGCAGCACGATACTTCCGATAGTATCTACCCATTGTGCATTGACGTACTGGTCGGCCGAGACGGCTGAAATGTGGTCCAACATGAAAAGCGTTCCGCCCATTACGATCTGAAACAGCGTATAGGTCAGGAATACCGGAAATTCACGTACCAATCGACGGCGGATCATAATAAGGGCGATCGCCACCCTGGAGGACGTGGGGCGCGACCCAGAGATAGTGCCATATTGGCGAGTGAGGGTACATAGCCGACGCTCCGGCAATATACCCTCTTTTGCCGATCACTAGCAATCGCAATGGTGTGCCTACCGCCCTGTTTCAGGCATTTTTACGTCGCACACTTGCACACCAGGCATGTTATGGTTTACATACCTGATTGGGCAGACAGCTCGGACCAGGGTTTCCATCGGCCTTCAGAGTTGTAGGGATAGACAGCGCGCCTGCGAGCAATAGCGCATTTAACAGCAGGAGTAGGATCTTTTTCACGGTAGAACTCCTTTGTGTAGTTCAGGTGGTTCAACCGTGGTAATGTGGGCGGGATTCCGTTAGTCGGAGAGCCGAACGCTGGATCGTTCGGTTTTCTGAAATTGGAACAAGGGAATGACTCTAAAATCTGCGCTCGACGACGTGCTAGACGTGACGCTTACTGCGGTTTCCGGGATCGTCGGAAAGCTGGAGTATCTTTCCGGTCTGCAAGAAACGTCCTACTCCTATTCCCATTGGGGACTGTCGAGAGTTTATGGGGAAGGGGCTGCACAACAGGCGTTGGGGGAAGCGCACTCCGCGTGTTTCCTGGCTACCCTGCGTACTTCCTTGCGAACATTACGGGACGATGTAGAAGTTTCAAGCCGAGGGAAACAGAAGCCGGCAGAGGAATATATAAAGAACTTACGGGGTCGTTGGGCTGCCTTATTGCCAACTGATCTTGGTGGGGGGTCGGCGCGGCATTTCAGTTCAGTGCTGCACGCCCTTTCGAGTCTGGCTTCGAATCAGACAAAGAGTCAGCCGCGCGCCACTCCCCCAAGCTAACCGCGATGCCAATCACTTGGCCGATCACTTCCGCATCCTGTGGATGACGTAAGATGCGCACCGGCACTGGCGATAAGGGGTGGGGCTGGAGGACGACGTGGTCTCCCTTCAGAGTGCACCAACAGCAAGTGTAGCCGTCGCGTGTTTCCACGAAATAAATGGGACGCTCGTATTCGGAACGCCACATACCTTGCAGAATCTTATTTCTGGACTCATCCACTTGAAGGAAAGTTCCCGGCGGCAAAATCGGATACATAGTGAAGTCTTCACTGCCAACGTAACCGTACGTGTATTTATCGCTGGCAAACTGGGACAAGTAAGCCAGTGGAACCAATCCCCATTGCTCCACCATACGGCCTAAGTTGTTAGTCCGGCGTGGGTCAAACGCAGGATCCAATCTGGTGGGCATTTGCACTACCGAAGCACCTTGCAGAAGTTCGGACGGATGAGACTTGGGGGGAAGGTTAAGCTTCATATCCGCAGTGCTGGCATTCAAATCGATGCCATACCAGGACAATATTTCACGCAAGTCGCGCCGATAAATCACCGCCAAGGAATATAGACGATAGATACTGGGCACCAGACCCTTAGTCTCGATGTCGGAGAGACGGCTGGGACTGACCGAGAATTCGTCGTTTCCGTGTTTGTCAGCGATGCGCGCACTTGCAGTTTCGACCTCTCGCATTGTGAGGCCCAGACGTTCCCGCGAGATTCGTAGATTCAGGCCAGCAACAACGATGGCAATCTTCCTTTCAGCAGCTGGTTCAAGCTGCATTTACAGAAGTGTCAACCAATTACTAAGCCCGTATTTCAAACCGGCTAAGTATTCATCGCCCGAAAGCTGTAGTGCACGCCCTGGAAGTTGAAACAAAACTTTACACTAGTCAGCAGCATATTAGACCAGCTTTCGTCACCGACACAAGCCATGGAAGAATGCTCTTTCAGGTAGTCAATGCCGACATTTCGGCACATGATGTGACGAGCAGGACTGGCTATAATTTATGCATGGCACGAGGGTGGGAGAGCAAGGCAGTTGAGGAGCAACAAGCCGAGGCAAGGACGAAGCCGGATCCGAACAAAGTGCGGCTCGAACCTGAACAGGTGGCCAAGCAAAAGGAACGGCAAGGGCTGTTATTGTCTCGGCAACGTGTGCTGCAGCAACTTCAGACTGCGCAGAACCCCTTTCATCGCAAGATGTTGGAAGCGGCTTTGGGGGATTTGGAGGCACAACTCGCACGCCTGGGCTAGGTCTGAGGTTTAATTAAAAGAGGGCGGCGCTGAAGTATAATAATATTCATCATCCCCCATGAAAGCATACGTGTACGTTTCGCTTAAGAAGAGCGTACTGGACCCCCAGGGCAAGACTATCCAAAGCGCTCTCAAAAAGATGGGTTACAAGGGTTTAGAGGACGTTCGACAGGGCAAGTATTTCGAGCTCACCCTGGATGGTGGGCTGACGCGAATTGAAGCTGAGACTGAGATCGCACGCATTGCCCGCGAGGTTCTCACGAATCCGGTCATGGAAGAATTCCGATTCTCGTTAGAGGACTAACCGAACCTCCCCGATTCGGTGAGAAAAATTATCCTGCTCAGGCAGGCTGTAGTGACGGAATTCGCGTGCTTGCCTTGCGCGGCGCAGCGTCTTCCTACTTTCATTGCGAACCTTCGGTCCCCTGCCGAAATAAGGAGCATACAAGATGTGCGGGATTGTCGGATACGTAGGTAAGAAGCGGGTGGTGCCGGTCATCATTGACGGGCTGAAGCGACTGGAGTATCGGGGCTACGACTCAGCGGGAATTGCGGTGTGCGGGAACGGCGAAGGCTTGCAGATTCGGCGCGCCGAGGGCAAGTTGCGCAATCTGGAAGAAGTCATTCGTCTCAAGCCGCTCGATGGCACATACGGCATCGGCCATACCCGCTGGGCCACGCACGGGCGTCCCACGGAAGAAAACGCGCATCCCCACCGTGATTGCACCGGGCGGGTTGTGGTCGTACACAACGGGATTATCGAGAATTACGTCCTGCTGAAAAAGCAGCTGATCGAAGAAGGTCACAAATTCTCCACCGAAACTGACACAGAAGTGATTGCGCATTTGGTGGAGAAATATTACTTAAAACGCAGTAATGGAAGCCGACCGTCGCTGGAAGAAGCGGTGCGTAAATCCGTAGGACAGCTAAGCGGTGTTTTCGCGCTGGCCGTGATTGCGGTGGATGAACCCAACAAGATTGTCGCTGCTCGAAATGGTCCCCCAGCAGTTATCGGCCTCGGAAAAGATGAGTATTTTGTAGCGTCAGATGTGCCCGCAATTCTCTACCACACTCGCGATCTTTTCTTTCTTGCCGACGGCGATCTGGCGGTCATTACGCCGGACGGCGTACAACTCACGGATTTCAACGGGCAGCCGATCGTAAGACAAGTTCAGCACGTCACTTGGGACCCGATCATGGCGGAAAAGGGCGGGTTCAAGCATTTCATGCTGAAGGAAATCTACGAGCAGCCGCGCTCGGTACGCGACACGACGCTGGGGCGCGTCTCACAGGAGACGGGGCACGTTTTCCTGGACGAGATGGAGATCACGGAAGCGGAATTTCGCGCCGCAAAAAAGATCAACATTGCAGCTTGCGGGACAAGTTGGCACGCCGCCCAGGCAGGCAAATTCATGATTGAGCGCCTGGCGCGTGTGCCGGTTGAAGTGGACTATGCCAGCGAGTGGCGGTATCGCGATCCGATTCTCGGGCCCGACACTATTACGATGCTGATTTCTCAATCGGGCGAGACTGCAGATACCATCGCCGCCCAGAGAGAAGCCAAAGCCAAAGGCTCCAAGACGGTGGCGATTTGTAATGTGGTGGGCTCGATGATTACGCGCGAGTCCGGGGGAACGATCTACACGCATGCCGGTCCCGAGATCGGGGTTGCGTCCACCAAAGCGTTTACCGCTCAACTCACTGCCCTCTACCTTTTTGCACTTTATCTGGGCCAGCTGCGCGGCACACGCAGTGCCGAGCAGGCGAAGGATGCAATTCAGGAACTGACACGTATTCCGGGCAAACTCGAACACTTGTTAACCCACGAAGAGGATTGCGAAGACCTGGCCAAGGAGTACGTACGCTCGCAGGATTTCCTCTTCTTAGGACGAGGCATTCACTATCCCATTGCGCTCGAAGGCGCGTTGAAACTGAAGGAAATTTCCTACATTCACGCCGAAGGCTATCCGGCGGGAGAAATGAAGCATGGGCCGAACGCGCTGATTGATGAGAATCTGCCGGTAGTAATTATCGCGACTCGCGATCCGAAAGACCCCCTCTCGATGGTGCGTTATGAGAAGACGATGTCTAACCTGAAGGAAGTTAAGGCGCGCTCCGGAAAGGTCATCGCACTGGCTACCGAAGGGGACGACGAAATCAAAGAGGCCGCGGACCACGTGCTGTACATTCCTCCAGCGCCGGAAGAATTGCTGCCGATACTGGAAATAGTTCCACTCCAATTGCTGGCGTATCACATTGCCGTGCGGCGTGGCTGCGATGTCGATCAACCCAGGAATTTGGCCAAATCAGTGACTGTGGAGTAGGAGTTCCTGATCTGCGGGATCGTTGCTCAATGTGATCCAGCTTCGCCGTGTCACTTAAACTCATCTAAAGAGATACATGCCCGTATTCCAGACTCACACCGCGCGACTGGTGCGGTCCGTCCCATTGTCAGAGCCGACTAAGCACCTGGAATTCGAAAAGGAGGGAGTCCTGCGCTTCGGCTTTGTGGCCGGCCAGTGGCTCTCGCTGAAACAGGCAAGGCCCGATGGCGAAGAACTGACTCGCGCTTACTCCATCGCTTCACCGCCCGCGGACGATAACCATTTCGCTCTCTGCCTCAATCGAGTACAGGACGGCTTTATGTCGAACTTTCTCTGTGAGATGAAAGAGGGCGACGAAATCAGTTGTCAGGGGCCGTTTGGCGATTTCATCCTGCGTCCGCCATTACGCGACACCATCTTCATTGCAACCGGGACGGGTATCGCGCCCTTTCGTTCCATGCTGCACTGGCTCCTGGCCGATCCCTCCCGCCATCAGGGCCGGAGTTTCTTTCTGCTTTTCGGAAGCCGCACCGAGAAAGATATTTATTATCACCAGGAATTTCTGCAACTCGCTGACGAGCATGCGAACTTCGATTATCTGCCAACGCTCAGCCGAGGCGGTCCGGAATGGAAGGGCTTGCGCGGTTACGTTCAGGAACACGTTCCTGGTATTGTTCAAGGTCGAGCCGAAATGATCGCGTATATCTGCGGCCTGGACAAAATGATCAAGGCCAATCGCGACTTGCTGAAGGGGCTGGGGTGGGATAGGAAATCGATTCGATATGAGAAATATGATTGAAGGCAGCTTTCAGCTATCAAGCCTCAGTGGGCTGGCGTTCGGAAACGAACTATCTTTTCCGTATCGGCTGCACTGGTGGGGTTATGCTGCGTCGAACCGGAACTATGGCGCCTCGGGAAGGATCAGCGGCGACGCTGGCACGTGACAAAACTTCTTCCTGGATATATTTCACGAAATCCTGAATCTGGCGCTGCATTTCTTCCATACGCTCGCGCATTTGTAGAATGATCGCAATGCCGGAGATATTTACTCCCAGGTCGCGAGCGAGGGAAAGAATGAATTCGAGGCGCTGAAGATCCTCGTCGGTATAAAGACGGGTGTTGCCTTCGGTGCGGGAGGGTTTGAGAAGACCTTCGCGTTCATAAAGACGCAACGTCTGAGGATGAATGCCATACATCTCGGCCACCGCCGAGATCATGTATGCGCCTTTGGATCTTCTCTTGGTCATGGATCTTCCCGCTCAGAAGTTTTCAAACGTTCTTCCAGAGGTCCCCGCGGGGATCTTCGGGATTCAGGCGGGCAAGTTCGCGCAGAATTTCTTTGGAGCGCTCATCCCGCGGCATGGGGACATTCACTTGTATCTCAACGATCTCATCGCCGCGTGTGCCCTCTTTGGTTGCGGATGGGACACCTTTTTCCCGCAAGCGGAGCTTCTGACCGGATTGTGTCCCCGGCGGGATTTTAAGCAGAGTGCGACCATCGATGGTTGGCACTTCAATCTTGCTCCCCAGTGCGGCCTCTGTAGCAGTCACCGGGACCGTTAAATAAATATCGTCGCCCTCGCGGCGGAAGACGGGATGATCGCCGGTGCGGATGATCACGTACAGATCGCCAGGGGGACCTCCCCGCACACCCGCATTTCCCTTGCCCGGGATACGAATGCGCTGGCCGTCGCGAGTTCCTGGCTTGATGCGGACTTCGAGCGGTTCGGTACGCTCGACCGTTCCCTCGCCGTGACAGACATTGCAAGTGGTTATATTGCGGCCCGTGCCGTTACACCGCGGGCAGGTGACGTTGAACTTCATGCGTCCGCCGGTCTGCTCGATCGTTCCCTTGCCTTTGCATTCCGGACATACACCGGCCGCTTCGATATAGCCCTTACCCGAACAGTTGGAGCAGACATCGCGCCGGGTGATATTGAGGCGCATTACGCCGCCACGAACAGCAGTCCAAAAAGGTACGTTGACTTGATATTCAAGATCGTCGCCAGGTTCAGGACCTTCCTGCGCCTGCGCGCCGCGCCCGCCAAACATGCTGGAAAAAACGTCGCGGAAGCCGCCGCTTGAATTCTTTTTTCCTCGCCCGCCGCCTTCGAACATGTCGGAGAAATCGAAGCCTCCGAAATCGAAGTGCACCCCCTGGCCTCCGGCGTTTCCACCCGGCTGGCCACCAGGGAAACCACCCGGAAAGCCACCGCCGCTACTGCCGGCGCGGGCGTAGGCATCGGCCGTTTCAGGACTGATATTGTCGGAATAATAGCCGAGCTGGTCGTAAATCTTCCGCTTCTTGGGATCGCTCAGGACATCGTTGGCTTCGGAGATGGCCTTGAATTTCTCCTCTGCTGTCTTGTCCCCGGGATTAACATCAGGATGATATTTGCGCGCAAGTTTACGAAAGGCTTTCCGGATTTCTTCCGCCGAGGCAGACTTCTTGACTCCAAGTAAGTCGTAATAATCTTTTTTAGCAGCGGTCGCCATGAGTTGCCAAACTTTATTCTGTCATCCTGAGCGAAGTTGTCGTTCGCGACGGCGAACGACAACGCAGCCGAAGGACCCCATGCCTGTCAACTCGGGCAAGAACGCTTCAAGGCGTTCTCTCATCGGTCCTTGATCGGCTCTGCTGCAAACGCCATCGGCGCTCCCCATTTCTCTGCGAGGTCCTGCCCTGTGGGGTTGATCGATGTAATCACAGCGATCTTCTTCGCCCGAATCCAGCCTTTCAATTGTTTCTCGCGATCAATTGCGTTTTGAACGTCGTCAAAGCTTTCGTAATACACCAAGCGATCGCAATGATATTTAAGGGCGAATCCTTCGAACTCCCTGCTTTTGTGTTCTGCTATGCGTCGGTCGATGTTATTGGTCATGCCGATGTAGAGTGTGCCGGTGAGGCTTCCGACAATGTAAACCCAATACTTTTTCGGGTTCATATCAATTCGTGTCGTGGTCGGTAAGAAGCCTGCAGCGTTTGGGGCATCTTGGGAATTCCTTCTTGCGCTTCTGGTGGCGCACGCGGGTATGGGGGTCCTTCGACTTCGTAGCTGCTTCGCTTGGCGAAGCAGCTACTCCGCTCAGGATGACAAGAGTTTTTTTACTTCTTGTCTTCCACGTCCACGTACTCCGCGTCGATTACTCCTTCGTCTTTCTTTTGCGCTTCGCCGTTGCTTCCTGGAGTCGGACCTGCCGTCGGTCCTGCTCCGGGCGCGCCTTGGGGTTGAGCTGCTTTGTACATCTGTTCAGCCAGCTTGTGCGACGCTTGAGTCAAACGCTCACGGGCTTGGTCCATGCTGCTCTTGTCATTTGATTCCAGGGCTTTCTTGGCGTCGGCTATTGCGTTCTCGACATCGCCGCGCTCGGAACCCGAGATCTTGTCGCCCTGTTCACGAAGCATCTTCTCGACGCTGTAAACCAAGGTGTCGAGCTGATTGCGCGACTCGATCTCTTCGCGTTTGGCCTTATCCTCGGCGGAGTGAGCGTCGGCTTCTTTGGCCATGCGCTCGACTTCTTCTTTGCTCAGACCCGAAGAAGACGTGATCGTGATCTTCTGGTCCTTGCCGGTGGCATTGTCTTTCGCGGTCACGTTCAGGATGCCGTTTGCATCGATGTCAAACGTAACTTCGATCTGCGGCACTCCACGAGGAGCCGGCGGAATACCGGTCAAGTGGAATTTGCCGAGTGTACGATTGTCTCGAGCCAGCGGACGCTCGCCTTGCAACACATGGACTTCCACTGAAGTCTGACTATCCGCCGCGGTGGAGAAAGTCTCCGTCTTGCGGGTAGGGATGGTCGTGTTGCGCGGGATCATCGGCGTGGCAACGCCTCCCAGAGTTTCGATTGAGAGCGTGAGCGGAGTGACGTCGAGGAGAAGAAGATCCTTTACCTCGCCTCCCAGCACGCCACCTTGAATCGCCGCACCAATCGCGACTACTTCGTCGGGATTGACTCCACGGTGCGGCTCCTTGCCAAACAACTCCTTCACCAGAGCCTGAATGCGAGGCATACGGGTCTGCCCGCCGACCAGGACGACTTCATTAATCTTGCTCGCGTCCACTCCCGCGTCCTTCATACATTGCTTGCATGGACCAACAGAACGTTGGATGAGGTCTTCAACCATCGACTCCAGCTTGGCCCGGGTCATCTTCTTGACCAAATGCTTGGGACCATTGGCATCGGCGGTGATAAAAGGCAGGTTGATCTCGGTCTCCATGGTGGTGGAGAGTTCGATCTTGGCGCGCTCGGCCGCGTCACGCAGACGCTGCAGCGCCATTTCATTGCCTTTGCCGCGAAGGTCGAGGCCTTCGTCCTTTTTGAACTCGTCGATTAGCCAATCCACGATGCGCTGATCGAGGTTGTCGCCGCCCAAATGGGTGTCGCCGTTGGTGGCCTTGACTTCGATGACGCCTTCGCCCACTTCGAGGATCGAGATATCGAAGGTACCGCCGCCGAAGTCGTAGACCGCAATGGTTTCGTCTTTCTTTTTGTCCAGACCGTAAGCCAGCGCGGCCGCAGTCGGCTCGTTAATGATGCGCTTCACATCCAGCCCGGCGATTTTGCCTGCGTCCTTGGTGGCCTGACGCTGCGCGTCGTTGAAATATGCCGGAACGGTGATAACGGCTTCGGATACCTTCTCGCCGAGGTAGTCTTCCGCAGCTTTCTTCAGTTTCTGAAGAATCATTGCGGAGACCTGAGGCGGGGTGTACTCCTTGCCCTGGGCAACGATGGCCACGTTGTCGCCTGACTTCACGACCTTGAAGGGCACCATCTTCATTTCTTCGCTGACTTCGGCGTAGCGCCGCCCCATAAAACGCTTAATCGAGAAAATCGTGTTTTCTGGATTGGTGATGGCTTGACGCTTGGCCACCTGTCCAACAAGGCGTTCTCCGGTCTTGGTAAAACCGACCACGGAAGGGGTCGTCCGACCACCCTCCTCGTTGGGAATGACCTTGGGTTCTCCACCCTCCATGACCGCTACCACAGAGTTGGTCGTGCCCAAGTCAATTCCTATGATCTTTGCCATAAGTTTCTCCCTCCCTCAATTATAAGTGCTTATAAGTTAACGAGTTACACGGACAGCTCGCTTTCCAGCAGCCACATGATAGAACTTGAGTGACTTTGTGTCAACTTTTAGATGCTCTACAAACCACACAGGATGCAGGGATTAAGCCCGGGATGGGACAGCTGGCAGGCGAGTATTATGAGGCGTTTGAGCCATGCTTCCTTTTAAATTGGTCTACAGCAATGACTACTACCTTCCCATCGGGGTCCACGTCTTCCCGGCCCAGAAATATCGCTACATTCACCAGCGGCTGCTGGAAACCGGGGTCGCGGAGCCGTCGGATTTCCTGGAGCCATCGTTAGCGTCCGACGAGGACGTCCTGCTGGTACATACGCCCGAGTACGTTCACAAGCTGAAGACCGGAACTCTCTCTGCACGCGAGGAGCTCCAGATGGAGGTTCCCTATTCTCCGGAATTGGTACGAGCTTTTTATCTGGCAGCGGGGGGCTCGATCCTCGCCGGCCAAAGCGCGCTGAGGGACAAGGTTGCGTTTAACATCGGCGGTGGTTTTCATCACGCATTCCCCGATCACGGTGAGGGTTTCTGCGTGATTCATGACGTGGCGGTCGCTATCCGCCGGTTGCAGCGCGACAAGAAAATCGTGCGAGCAATGACCGTAGACTGTGACGTACACCAGGGAAACGGTACCGCCGCCATTTTTGGTGCGATGCGTGAAGTCAACGATCCACTTCCGTCAAAAGCTTCCTTTACGCCGAGCCCTGCAGATCTACGCGGTGCCACTACCGGCGACGTGTTCACGATTTCGCTTCATCAGGAAAACAATTATCCGATGTGGAAGCCGCCATCGTCGATTGATGTGAATCTGCCGGACGGTACGGCTGACGACGATTATCTTGCCTGGCTGGACAACGCGCTCAGTTCCGGCCTGCGTCAGTTCGAGCCAGAACTAATTTGTTACATTGCGGGCGCCGACCCTTATCGCGAAGATCAGCTTGGCGGACTGGCACTCACCATCGAGGGACTCAAGCGGCGCGATGAACTGATGTTCCGGGTAGCACGGACGCGTGACATTCCGGTGATGGTGACGTTCGCTGGGGGCTACGCACGTCGCGTGGAAGATACGGTAACGATTCACTGCAACACGGTGATTGCTGCGAAAGAAGTTTTCGGTACCTGATTCGTGGGGCGGAGCACTCGTCGCCGCTGCTGCTAAAATAACTGCTGACACCTATGTTTGAGAATCTTTCAGAAAAACTCCAGCGCGCGTTTAAATCCCTGCGCGGACAAGCCGTCCTCAGCCCCGAAAACATGGAGGAGGCGCTGCGGGAAATCCGTCTGGCCCTACTTGAAGCCGACGTCAACTTCAAAGTAGTCAAGCAGTTGATCGATCACATCCAGGAGAAAGCGATCGGCCAGGAAGTGGCGACCGCACTGTCGCCGGGCGACCAGGTGATCAAGATTTTGCGTGATGAGTTGGTCGAAACCCTGGGCCGCGACACCGCGAAACTGAAATTCGCCTCCCAACCGCCAACTGTGGTGCTCATGGCGGGATTGCAAGGATCCGGCAAAACCACCACCTCGGGCAAGTTGGCAAACTGGCTGAAGAATGGCGGCCACCGTCCCTTGCTGGTTTCTGTTGACGTATATCGGCCCGCTGCCCGCGAGCAGCTCAAAGTGGTTGCCCAAGCGATCAAGGCCAACATCTACGAAGGTCAGGTTGGCGAGGCGAATACGGCAACCGTGGAGCGTCTCGCGAAGGAAGCGCGTCGCGAAGCGATCAACACCGGTTCCGACGTTCTCATCGTGGACACTGCCGGTCGTCTACACATCGACGATCAATTGATGGAGGAGATGCAGTCGCTCAAACGTCTGCTGAATCCCCAGGAAATTCTGTTTGTGGCTGATGCCATGACCGGTCAAGATGCGGTGCGCTCGGCGGACGAATTTCACAAAAAACTTTCGCTGACCGGCGTTGTGCTCACAAAAATGGACGGCGATGCGCGCGGTGGCGCGGCGCTTTCTATCCGCCAGGTCACAGGTCAACCGATTAAGTTCATCGGCGTAGGCGAGAAATACGACGCGCTCGAACCTTTCCATCCTGATCGAATTGTGTCGCGGATCCTCGGAATGGGCGACATTCTCTCGCTGATCGAAAAAGCGGAACAGCAGATAGATAAGAAGAAGGCCGAGGAGATGGCCGCCAAGGCCATGACTGGGGATGGCTTCTCCCTGGAAGATTTTCGCGATCAGCTGCGCCAAGTCAAGAAAATGGGATCGCTGCAGAGTCTGATGGGAATGCTGCCCAGCATTGGGCCATTTGCAGGATTGCAGAAGGCTGCGGACAAGGTTGACGAAAAACAGCTCGGGCACGTCGAGGCCATCATCAACTCGATGACGGTTCACGAACGCCTGCATCACGAAGTCATCAATGGCAGCCGGCGCAAGCGCATCGCCCGTGGTTCCGGCAGAACCGTGCAAGAGGTCAATAATCTGCTGCGCCAGTACGCCCAGATGCGAAAAATGTTCAAGCAGATGGGCAAACCGAGCTTCGCCAGGAAACTTGCAGGGATGAAACTACCCGGAATGTAGAAACCAGTGGCTAGTGGCTAGTGGTCAGTGTCCAGCTTCGAACGGCCTCGGCTTACACGCTAGCCACAATCTCACTTCTGTATCCAATAACTTGATCACCCTGGCGCGCAAACTCCGCGTGGTCGACTACTTCACCCTGGGCTGGGGCACGATGGTTGGTGTCGGGTGGCTGGTGGTGATGTGGGACTGGCTGCTGCGCGGGGGAGTGCTGGGCGGTGTTCTAGGATTTGCTATCGGCGGCGCGCTGCTATTGCCCATCGGCTATGTGTATGGACGACTGGTGATGGTCATGCCGGATGCCGCCGGCGAAGTTGCTTACACTGCAAAAGTTTTCCCGCCTGCTATAAGCTTTGCCACCGGTTGGATGATGGTTCTCGCGTACTTTATTGTGTGTCCGTGGGAAGCAGTGGCCGTGGGCAAGATTGCGGGCTACATCTTTCCCGCACTGGATTCAATCGAGCTTTATCGCATTGGCGGACAGCCGGTCTATTTGCCGCGAGTCATTATCGGGCTGGGATTAACGGGGCTGCTGACTCTGCTAAATTATCGCGGCATCCGCTTGAGTGCGACCTTCCAGAATTGGACAGCTTTTGGAACGCTCGCGCTATTCGTTGTATTTGTTGCCTGCGGAGTGAGCAAGGGTTCGCCACGAAACTTTCCGCCTCTATTCACACACGGTGCATTCGTATCCATCCTACTGGTGATGCAAATCGTCCCCTATTATATGACGGGGTTCGAGTCGGTGGCCAAGGCCGCGGAAGAATGCAGCCCGCAGTTTCGGGCGCGCGGATTCTCGAAGGCAATTTTAATGTCGATCATTGTAGGGATTCTTTTCTATACCATCGTCATCGCGGCTGTGGGCTACGTTGCTCCGTGGAGAGAACTTACTAACGAAAAATTCATGACTGCCGTCGTCTTTGAGAGAGCAATGGGGTCGCGCTGGATTGTCAGCGTAATTCTGGCGGCGGCGCTGCTTTCGTTATTGAAAGTGTTCAATGGAAATTTCATCGCCTCCAGCCGCTTGCTGTTCGCTATGGGACGTCGCGGGCTACTGGATCGTCGTGTGGCAGAGATCCATCCGCGCAATCAGACGCCGGCCGTCGCCGTGGTGTGCATCGGGCTTGCTACCGCGGTGTGCATGTTCCTCGGGGATGCCATCCTGGTGCCGATTTCTGAAGTGGGGTCAGTCGCCTCGGCGGCGGGTTGGATGGCAGCCTGTGCTGCCTACTTCCGAATGCGGCCAGCGCCGCGCGAGCGTATGGTTGCCGCTGTAGGAGTCACGGTTGGGCTGCTTATGATTCTGATGAAGGTCGTGCCAGGCATTCCCGGTCATTTCAGCGGATACGAATGGTTGGCCCTGGGAGTGTGGAGCGCGCTTGGATTAGGTCTGGGCTGGCGGCAGCGGATGGTTCGCGCCGCGGTTATTGCAAAATAAATTAATCACCATGAAATTTAAAAAATGTCTCCTGTTGGTTTGCCTTCTGTCACTAGGGTCGTTGCTTGCGGTTTATCTTTGGGCAGCGCCGCAGGCGTCCCCCTTCGATCTCGTGATTGTCAACGGTCACGTTATCGACGGAACCGGGTCTCCCTGGTATTCGGGAGATGTCGGAATTCGCGGCGGCAAGATCGTTGCGATCGGGATCTTGAAAGATGCGCCGCGAACCCGAACCATCGATGCACATGGCATGGTGGTGGCGCCGGGCTTTATTGACATGCTGGGGCAATCAGAGTTGACTATTCTTGTCGATCCGCGTCTCCCGTCGAAAATTTATCAGGGCATTACGACCGAAATTACGGGCGAAGGTGGTTCGGCAGCGCCGTTGAGTGACGCCGTCATTCAGGCAGACGGCGCCGCCTATGCCCACTACCACATCACCCCGGACTGGAGAACGCTTCAGCAGTATTTCGCCCGTCTGGAAAAACAAGGCATGGGAATTAATCTCGCCACCTACGTAGGTGCCACGCAGGTGCGCCGCATGGTCCTCGGCGATGACGATAAGCAGCCCACTGCGGCACAGCTTGAGCAAATGAGGGAACTGGTGCGCCAAGCGATGCAGGAAGGAGCGGTTGGCGTTTCGACTTCCCTGGAATACGCGCCGGCTCCTTATGCTAAGACAGAAGAATTGATTGCACTCGCCAGCGAAGCGGGAAAGTTTGGCGGGATTTACGCCACTCACATGCGCAATGAAAGCAATGCCGTGCTGCCGGCCATCGATGAAGCGATTCGCATCGGACAGGAAGGCCATCTTCCGGTGGAAATCTGGCACATCAAGGTTGCAGGAAAACAAAACTGGGGACGGATGCCCGAGGTTGTGGCGAAAATTAACGCTGCCCGCGCTGAAGGCATGGATATCAGCGCCAATACCTACGCCTATCCCGCGTGGTTCAACAGTATGTCGGCATTCATTCCGCCCTGGGCTCATGACGGCGGTGATGCCAAGCTGGTCCAACGCCTGAAAGATCCTGCGACGCGGGCGCGTATCCGTAAAGATCTGATGACGCCATCCAATGACTGGGATAACGAATGGCACGAAATCCCAGGACCTGAGGCCGTTCTGATCGGAGTAGTACAGAACCCGAAGCTGCTGCCGTTGCAAGGCAAACGACTTTCTGAGATTGCCAAGCTCTGGGGCAAGGATCCGATGGATGCATTGTTCGATCTCCTGATTGAGGACAATGCGTTCACCGAGGTCGCTGTCTTTGGCATGTCGGAACCTGATGTTGCGCTCGCGCTTCAGCAGCCTTGGGTTTCCGTGGACAACGACTCTTCGGGCACATCGCCCGAGGGAATTCTGGGGCAGGAGCATCCGCATCCCCGAGCCTATGGCACGTTCCCGCGCATTCTTCGGAAGTATGTTCGAGAGGAGAAGAAACTTACGCTCGAAGAAGCCATTCGGAAGTTCTCGGCGTTACCGGCGCAGCGCATGCGGCTGACCGATCGTGGAGTGCTGAAGGCCGGAATGTGGGCCGACATTCTAGTCTTCGATCCGGCAACCGTGCGCGATGTGGCGACTTTCGAAAACCCGAATCAGCTATCTCAGGGCATGCAGTATGTGCTGGTGAATGGAGTGCCGGTGATTGACGAAGGAAAGATGACGGGAGCATTGCCCGGGAAAGTATTGCGAGGAGCGGGGTACGTTGGGAAAAGTGACTAGTGGCTAGTACTCACGAATTACTGGCTACTAACCACTAATCACTATTTTTGCGTGATCGTGAGCTTGTGCAATCCGACTTTTGCGGTGTCGATGCGGTCAGGCAATGCAAACTTCGAATCTAGTCCAACGCCGGGATACTTTGGTTGAAGATATTTTTCGACAAACATCTGCAGAGCGAAACGGGGTATTTCCACGCCATCCAGTGAGACCGTATCCACATTCACGTATCCCTGCCCACCGGCGCCGCGGACATGCGCGGCAACCACGACATCATGAATCCCGCTAAACATTGACAACAGCGGATTAGAAGAACGGTGTCCGGCTTTGAGTTGGTCAAAATCAACCCGCGCGGTTGCGGTCACGACTTCGGGTTGACCTTGGAACATTACCGACTGTACGCCGGCGGGAGGCTTGACCGCTCCTGAGGCGAAGTAAGCGTTGACTTCCTGCTCAGTAAATTCGGTTGGCGTCTGATCCGGCTGCGATACCTTGGCATTGCTTTGAATGTGCTGTAACTTGCGCTCCATGCTGGCGACTGCGGCGCTCGACTTCGATGAAGAAGAAACCTGCGCTAACGGATCGTTAGTCAACGTCAAAACGGTGATGGCGCCGAGCACAAGGGTTAGGAAAAGCCTCATGGTTTGAGCGCGGCCTGAGTTTCCTGAGCCTTTACCGGCGCCACACGAGGTTCAGTCAGTGGGCCGATAATGTTGAACCCGGGCGCGCCAGCGCGTACTAGTTTCAGGTCCAATGTGCGTGTCAGTGAGGCAGTGCCGCTTAATTGATAGATGCCGCCAGGAGTCTCTAGTTTGCCTTGTTGGATCTCGAACCTGCCGTCGCGCAAGACAAGATTTCCAACCAGCCGATGGATGTGCAACGGTTCATTTCCCTCTGCAAGTACGATATGAGGGAATAATCCGTCGCGTACTTCTACCTTCAAGCTTGCTTTCGCGGATGAAATTAATTGGGCTGCGTCTACTCCGGAAGCGCTGGCGCGATAAGTTGCCGTGGCGGTACCTGTAACCCATCCGTCACGCATTGCTTGAGCGAGTTGTTGCAGGTCGATCCCTTGCAGAGTTCCGCTACCGCTATATTCCGGAGGTTTCACGGAGAAATCGGCTTGCCAATCCCCCAAGTGCTTGCCGCCCAGCAGATCTCCGCGCAAGTCGGACAGCCGAACTATCCCACTCTCCAATTCAACGTGGGCGGAGACCCAGGTTGCGACCAGATTCTGTATCGCGAGTCGATCGACGTTAAGTTTCCCTGTGGCATGAAGCGTGAGCAGGTAAGGAGTCGCCGTTTGCGGAGACGTTGATAAGAAACGATACCAAGGCTGTTTCCTAGGATGGGGATTTAGCGATTGATTCAATTCATGGATGTCGATCTGACTGGCATGAAGATCAAAACTCACGGGGCAGCGGTCGGGCAGAGCACAATTGCGCGGCAGTAGCAGGGAACCGCGCCATGCGCTGCTACTTAGGGAAGCGTTTATGTTTTGTACTTGAACATTCTCCGGCGTGAGCAAGAGGTTTGCAGAGGCAATTTCTACCGGCGCATTGAGGCCTCTCACTTCGGCGCGGACTGACTGCAGTTGCACTTTCCCTGTCACCTGAGGAGCAATGAATCCGGACCAACCGCCGGCGATCTGCAGATCGACTCTGGCTACTCCATCCGCGGTGAGTTGAGGAGCGCGGAAGCCTGCCGTCCTTGCCGTCTGAAGCAGTCTCTGCACTTGAGCGTCGCCGGTGACTAGAAGACTGTATCCCGAGCGTGAAATCGAACCACGCACCACCGCTGGGGATGGTCTCCCGAGCGCCAGATTGAACGGACCAATCTCCACTTGGGGTTCGGCCGGTGCGAATAACCTGCGCCCATTTTTCCTGCTTTGCTCTATGTTTTGCGAGACCTGGAAAGGGATCCGATCCAGCACCATTTCCGTCTTGTTGACTTTGGAGCCGATGCGAACGCCCAGGCTTTCTCCGCTGCCGTTCCACTCTGCATAACCGGCATCCTTTCGTTGTACCTTGACACTGCCATTCAACTTGCCGCTAGCCACGAGATCATCGGGAATGTCTTTCTTGGCGTGCCGTGCCAATGCAATCAGCGATTGGAGGGGGAGCTCGTTGGCGACCAGTGCCAAATCGTATGTACGAGCACCAAAGACGCCGGCGACAGCGCCATTCACCGAGAGAGTGCCGTCACCCACCGGCGTATGGCACGCGAGGTTTGACAGAGAGTGATCAACCGAACTGTAGTGACTGCTGCACTGGGCCGCTAAACGCAACGCGCCGCCTCCCAGAATGTCATACCGGCGGAAGTCCTGAACCGAAGTATCGGTTTCAACTTCGAGGTCCGCAGGAGTGCCGGAAAGTGTGGCCGACAACTTGAGGGTTCCACGCCAGCCTTTGTCTTTACCTGAAACTAATTTACTTACCTGCCCCAGTTGCGCTCCCGTCCATTCCATGACGAATTTAAGAGGAGTCTGGCGCAGAGTCACTGCCCTCTGCCATGAACCGTCGACGTTGACGGTGCCGGTGTCGCTCAAGTTGAAATCCATGCGTACCGGTTGTGCTTTCAGCCTCATACCCCAGACATTTTCCGACTCCTGCCAGAGAGCGAAGTCCGCATCCATCAGTGCATAAGGTTTTTTTTCCTGCTCTAATTTCAGATTGATGCGGCCGCGATCGGCCTCAATGTAGGGGAATCCCGGACGCGCTTCGGTGTTGGCTTTTTTCGTAGGTGCGACCGGGATCTGTGCCGCGCGTTCGAGAAGATTTTCGAGATTCCAGCGTCCTTCACGGTCACGAACCAGATTGAGGCTGGGCTCGGACAGGCTCAAGCGGGCGATCTCCAGGTGTCCCCGCAAGAGCGAACTGATTCTCAGTTCAGCCGTGACTTGTTGAGATCGAATGACCGGTTCGGCGCTGAATGCCGGATCATCATGAACCACAAAGTTCTCGAGATCGAAACCGGGATGAGGCAACAGTCGGATATGAACCGAGGAAACGTCCACCTGCCTTCCCAGAGCCATGCCAATGGCCGTAACAATCCGCGACCGCAATCGCCCCGCCCCGGGCCGAATCAAAAACAGAGCCAGAAGCAGGGCGAGAATCAAAGTAACGATTCCTACCCTCGATCGCACGAAACTTGTTTGTTTCCGACTCACTGAACTATCCGGAACGTACGCCGCCATCGCGTGCCATCGAAGAAATGGATCACGACGTGGGCCAGGAACTTAAGCCGCTCGCTGACTTCTTTCTGTAAATATTGGTTAGGCGGCGTCTCGAATGACCAATAAACAAACATGGGTCGCCCGATCACATTTTCCTTGGGAATGAATCCCCAATAGCGGCTGTCGTAGCTTACGTCGCGGTTGTCGCCCATGCCGAAATAACTGTCCGGAGGTACTACCAGATCGTCGCCCTGGATGTGCTGCTTCATCAGCAGTTGCCATTCCGGCGTGACGCTGTTGAAATCCGCTGGTGGCACGGCAGGAAAATTGTCGCGATAGGGATTGTAACCATCTTTAGTTTTGTGGATGACATAAGGCTCATCCAACTTTTCACCATTGCGATAGACCACGCCATCGCGCAGATGAATACGGTCCCCGGGGATACCCATGATCCTCTTAACTACATACAACCCCGGTTCCGCCGGCGAAAGGAAGACCACGATGTCACCACGTCGAATCTGGCGGTAGGGGAGTAGGGAGCCAGTCCAATGCGTAGCTGGCGCGAACTGCTCACGATTGACAAAAACATGGTCACCGATGAGCAAGGTATTTTCCATGGAACTGGAGGGAATCTCGAAAGCCTGCACGAGGAACGTGATAATGAACAGGCCGGTCACCAGGACGGCTGACAATGAGGCGAGAAACTCCACTGTGGTCTCGCGCGGTTTTTCAGCCTGCTTGGTTTCTTTTTTTGCCACTACGACTTGTCCTGTCGAACGGGCATTCATACGTTCCTTAGTTGACCAATCGAAATGTGCGATCCCAACGGGTGATCTGAAAAATGTGGCTGACGGCGTAAGCGAAGTGGAAAAGTCTATCACCCGGCGAAGCAGTGACTGGCATGTCCTGATCGATATTCCGCACCGACCAGTAAATGAGCAGAGGACGCCCAATCACATTTTCCCTGGGGACGAAGCCCCAGTATCGGCTGTCCAGGCTTTCGTCGCGATTATCACCAAGCACGAAATAATGTCCTTCGGGCACAATCAGTTCGCCATCTTCCACTAGTTTCTTCATTTGCAGCCACCAGCGCCCCTCCAGCCCGGGAACCGGGATATTCAAGCGAGGGAACTCGTCGCGAAAAGCATCATGCACCCGAGAACTGAAACGCACATAGGCTTCGTCCGTAGGAACGCCATTTACGTACACACGTCGATTGATCAGGCGGACCCGGTCGCCTGGAACGCCTACCACACGTTTCACAAAATGCTGGGTGGGATTTACGGGATAACGGAAAACGATAATATCGCCGCGGCGCAGCCGCCGGTAAGGCATCAGAGGATCCCAGAACCCTCCGCCGCCGTATCGTAATTTGTCCACCAGCAGGTAATCGCCAATCAATAACGTGTTCTCCATAGATTCTGAGGGTATCTGGAAAGCCTGCACCACGAACGTAATCACAAAGACAGCAATGACCACAGTCGCCAGCAGCGATTGCATGGAGCTGAGTCCATCTGTCGGCGGCTTCTTTGGCGCCACTTCGGTTACGATCGGATTAACAACGTCCCCTGCTTGAAGAACGGCCATTAAACTCGTTCACCTGCGATACAAGATATTCGAGCACTTGTCGAGCAGCATCCTGCTCTGCGTTTTTCTTCGTGGAACCCTGGGCGCGACCGACAAATTCGGGCCGGCTCTCGGTATCCAATGCCTGCAACCGCGCCTCGACGGTAAAAGTCTTGCTATGCTCGGGGCCCTGCTCCTTCACTAATACATACGATGGTTGCGGACGCCCAATGGCTTGTAATTTTTCCTGCAACGCCGACTTGTAATCGTTGGACGGAAGACTATTGCCGCTGGTAGCGATGCGCTCCAGTTCCGGCGTTACGATGTGCCGGAGTACCAACGAGCGGGCCGTTTCCAGTCCGTCATCCAGATAAACAGCGGCAAGAACCGCTTCGAGAGCGTCCACCAGCAGAGCCGTTTTGTTGCGGCCGCCACTCTTTTCCTCGCCTCGACCTAGCCGTAAAAACTTCCCGATTTCCAATTGCTGGGCCACTTGGATCAGATGTCTTTCGCTGACCAGGTGGGCCCGTAATTTCGATAGCTCTCCTTCTCTAAAATGCGGAAAGCGGTGAAAAAGTTCCTCGCTGGTGATCAGTCCCAGGATGGCGTCTCCCAGGAACTCGAGTTGCTCGTTATCCCCCACCCGGCTGCCCTCGAGTGCAGCCTCAATCTCGCGCGCCTGCGAAGTGTGAGTGAGAGCCTGCTCCAGCAGTTCCGCTCGAACGAAACGGTGACCCAGCACAGCTTGCAACTCGGAAGTTTCCTGTGACTTCATGAGCGAGACGGCCCGACACATCAGATATGCGGCAAAATGGACTGCGGTCGCCTAGTTTTTGGGCGGAGCCGGATTCTGAGCACTCGCGGGCGGCTTCGAAGCTGGAGTAGGAGTGCCGCCTGTCAATTGCACTAATCTATCGCGCTCGCGGCGAGCCAAACCCCCAGCTGTCGTGCCTTCCGGAGTTAATTGAACGGCGTGGTTCGCTTCCTTCAAGGCTTCTGGGTACTTTCCCTGTTTGTCGAGTGCCAGTGCGAGCCGCAGAACCACTACTGGATCGAGCTGAGCGGGAAACGCATCCATCGACTTGCGATAAAAATTCTCCGCGTCCGCGTACTTTTCTTTGTTGAATTCCAGTGTCCCCATGATGGCGTAAGCACTGGAGCGCAAAACGCCTTTATAGGCATCGATTTTTTCCTGCGGCGTGTCTGCCCGCGGAGCGATATCGGTGTCTACGGTAACGAGCGATCGCTGAGCCAATTTCATGGCCTCATCCAGGCGTTGATCTTTATCTAAATCCGTGTCCCGGGTGCGCTCGGCAAGCACTTGCGCCACACCCACCAGGGCAGTCGGCTCATCAGGATCGATCTTCAGCACCTTGCGCCCCATCTCCATCATTTTGTCGGCATTGTTGGCGCGCTGATAACTCTGCATAGCCGCCTCGTACAACAGGCCTCGCAGTTCGCTGTCCGGGTATTTGGTCGCGAAAGCATCTGCTGCTTTTTCCACCGCAGCTGGATCATTCGTATTGGCTATGGCGGTGTTGAATTCGGCAAACTCGGCGTCCGTTTTGGCTTGTGGTGGCCGCTTCCCTTGCGGGGTCGCAGGCGCTGCCCCTGGTTGCGGAGCTCCCGGCTGCTGCCCCTGACTTTGCTGAGCCGCGCCAGACTGAGATGCCCCAGGCTGAGCGCCGCCGGTCTGGGACGTAGCAGGCTTCTGCGGGGATGAAGCTTGAGGCTCCCCAAATACAAAGGTTGCCAGACCCAGCATCATTGCTACCATCGCTGCTCGCTTCATACTGTCTCCTTAGGATAGATCTTGATCGCGGAATGCTTAGGGTGTCGCCCCGTACTATTGTGGATGGCTCGGCGGCTCATATGGTTGTTGCAAGCCCCGTTCCGCCGCCGCTTTGGCTTCCGGCAGTGACGCGCCGGCATTAAGCGCCGCCCGGTATTGGTCAACCGCTGCTTCCCGGTTTTCCTGCAAATCAAATATTCTTCCCAGGTAAATGTGGGACCAGGCCACTACCTTGGGTTCTCGGGCTATCTCAAGAGCCCTCTGGAAATAATTGCGGGCGCCCTGCATGTCACGGTTCATAGTCGCAACTTGCGCGAGAATGAATAGCGCTCGGCCGGGATCCTCATTTTTTTCGTCTAGAGCTTCCTGGGCCAGTTTTTGCGCAGTGGTGGCGTCACCCGCGGAAAGCCGCTGCTCAGCGGTTACCAGCAGTTTGCCTTCTATGGGGCGGGACAGATGCAACAGTTCCGGGTCGGCCCGGTTTGCAAATTGGACCTGAGCTGCGAGTTTCTCTTCCTTCCGAACGTCGATACTGGAAACCAGGTCGCCGTATACATTGCGCAGACCCGCTGGATCCTTCTCGAACTTGATCAGCGCATCGTAAAAATATCGAGTCAGGATGAATCCTTGCTGTAACGATTGTTCCACCAGTTGCTCGCGTTGTGTCTCAGGCGCTTTACTGCCGCCCGTTGTGCGCGCTTCGATGGCTCGAATGAAACACTCGGTGAGCAGAAGCGTGACATCGCTCTTGAAACTTTCGTCGATGGGCGCAGTCTTCACCGAATCGAGCAGGGGCGTCAATCGCTTCATGGTGCTGGGATACTTCAGCGCCAGGGGATCCAGCAAATAGTGCAGATATGTGTGCCGGATCTGCTCCATCTTCAAAGACGATCCAGAACCTGGAGAAATAATGACAAAGTAATTCGGTCCGTAATTACGCGCATTGATCTGACCCGGCGCGCCCATCGGATCCAGATAGACGGTGAACCCCTGCCCTAAATATTGCGAAGACGGTATCTTTAAATATATTTCGGTGTCGAACAACATCTTGGCTACCGGTTCGTGATAACGCGCCGTCAGCTGCGAATAGGCTTCCCGACGTGGCTCCCAGATAGCATGCAATCCCGCGGCATCATAAAACTTTTGCAGCAGCGGCAGGATTCCTACTACATAGTTCGCATCCGGCGGAATATCTGCTTCTTTGACTTTGAGAGAAAAAGGCGCGGGTGGTCCGTTGAGATAAAGCGCCAACGATATGTATTGCGCGAGCGTGCGGGATGCATCCGGTTGCCGCCGCTCATCGTAAAACTGGCACATCGCCTGAGTGGCTTCCTTGGCTTCTGGTGAGGACTGAATGGACTCACCCACCTCGGCGCGAACCTGGCTTCTCAGCGGATGAGACACGCCCAGCTCCTGATCATATCCGCAAGCGTTGATGGCGGTCAGAACCGAGAATAGTGTCTCACTTGTATCCAGCGCCACCTTGGGGGGATTCTGGGCCGCAGACACTTGTGCCAACAATCCAATCAACACCGCGCACCACACGGATCGAAACCTAGTAACCAGGGAGCCTCCTCGATGCAGGTGAGTATTCTTTAGTTTAAGGGCTTCCAAGCAGAGGGTCAAACAATGACAAGCCATCCGGCATCAGCTTGCCTGATGGCTCTCATTACTATCCGCGGACGCTGATTTTAGAAAAGGACAGCACCGCACGCCCGGTTGTCGGACGCCCCATGGAGGTCGCAGGACGGAACGTGGTGAAGATCAGCATGTTCTTGACCTTCGGCAGCAACTCCTTGGATTGCACAGAATCGGAGAGAATGCGGTAATCCTGTACCCGGCCTTTGGAATCGACGTCGGCTTCAATGACCAGGGAATCCTCATTGATGGAATCAAGCGGAGCCCCAAAGGCTGACTGCTGCAATTGCGGCGCGGTGTACAGCACCAGGGGCACGTCAGGATTATCCGCTTGTAAAGGCGCGAGGAATCCCATTAGAACAATGAAGATTGCAATCGCGGTGACCAGTCCTGCAGTGGCGGGAACCATGAATGCGTTCAAAGCATTCTCCAGCCGTATCTGCGCGTGGTTGAGGTATGGACGCTTCGATTGCGCGACTTCCTGCGAAATAGCGACCCGAAGCTTCAGCGCCAGATCATTTGGCGCTTTTCTGCGAGCCAGTTTCGCCAGCAATTGCTGGGTGTGCTGCAACGACAAGTATTCCTGCCTGCAATCACCACAAGTTTGCAGATGCTGGCTGAGAGCACGCATCTGCGTGCCGGTTACTGCGCCGTCCAGGTAAAGCGAGAACAACGATTTTGCCTGGGCGCACTTCATGGCGTCACCTCGACTTCTCTGCCATCGGAACGAACCGGGGAGCGTGACCGCGTTTTTGATTGGTGCTCCTCGGGAGCCTCTAGGCCCAGTTCGCCGCCTACTTCCCGGACATACGCCAGCAGTCGCTGCTTAAGCGCCTCGCGGCCTCGAGTCAATCTTGATTTCACTGTGCCCAGAGAAACCTCGGTGATCTCCGCGATCTCTTCATAAGACATCTCTTCCAGATCACGCAGGATCAGCGTGGTGCGATAGGGCTCCGGAACTTTTTGTAATTCTTCTTCCACCCGTGCCTGAACCTCATGATGAGCCACATTATCGAAGGGCGATTCTCCTTCATCCACCAGCGTGTCTTTGATCGCGGGGGACGCACCCATTTCGAAATCACCATGCAGTGGCTCCATGGACATTTCTTTCGCCTTATGACGGAACCACCAACGCCGGCGATTGGAAGCCTCGTGCAAAGCAATCCGGTATATCCATGTCTTCAGACTGGACTGGCCGTTGAAGTGTTTCATTCCGCGGAACACCTTCAGGAAAACTTCTTGCGTGGTGTCAGCGGCATCGGCTGGATCAGCTACCATGCGATAAACCAGGCTGTAGATCGGCTGATGAAATTCTCCGATAAGCCAGGCGTAGGCCTCTTCCGAACCAGCCTTCAGTTCCGCAACGATGGCGGATTCCTGAGCTCGAACTCCTAGCGCGCCTACCAGGTCACCCAAGTTGATTGCTCCCGCCACCAACCTCATGGCGTCACATCCATTATAAGTTCTTTTCGAGCCCGAAGTCTGGCCCAAAGCGGACACCGAGTTTGCGGCGCGCATAACAACAAGAGCATCCACCTTCTTAGTTAGACCCCGCAGCGGCGTGCGGAGTTCCAGAGCTGGAAGTGGTGTGATTTCAGCTGGTTAGCAGGCAGCAACAGCGCTTGGCATTTAGCACTCAGCACTTGGCCCATCTTGGCTGGAAGTGTTTTCGAAGACACCCGTGCCGTGGCTGGCTAAATGCTAAGTGCTAATTGCTAAGTGCGGTTCGCTGACTCGAAACCAGAAACTGTAAACCTGAAACTGCCCTACTGAGGCTTAGTCTGCGGCGGCGGAGGAGTAGATTTCGTGGAAGATTTCTTTCTGGCAGGTTTCTTGGGAGACTCGTTGTCATCCACAATCACTTTTTTTGGCTGCTGCGAATTCGTCCCACCCTGTCCGGTTTGAACCGCCGTGCGTAGCCGAGCGAGCTCTGCTTCTTTAACGCCGGCAAGAGTCTCCATACGATCGGCAAATGCGCGCCGGGATCGTTCAAGCATGCTCAGGTCATTTTCCAAAGCCTGGAATTCATCCTTGGTACCGAATGCTCCCGCGGATTCGGCGACAGCGGCAAACACATCATAAAGCGCGGTCAGGTTGCGATAGACCCTGAAAGTGGCAGTCAGATTCTCCGGAGACATTCTTAACTGGCTGATCATTTCGGGAAGTGCACTCTGCAGATTGCGCTCGAGGGATTCCACGTTAGTTTGCATCTGCCGTTTATTGTTGGAATCCGTCTTCCACTTTTCCACCCGCAACTTTGCCAGGTCGAGTTGGGTCTGCTGCGATGTTTGTTCCAGTTGTGATAGCAACTGGTTTAGTTGGGTAATGGATGAATACGACACCGGTGGCGACGGAGCGGATTGATTTTGCGCCATCGCTGGTGTAAGTAGCACTAGTAGCAGTAAACAACGTGGACTTAGAATGGATCTTTTATTCATGATTTCGTCGCTTGACCGTCCACAGGATACTCATTTTCCGCGGTTTCGCAAAGTCGGCCCGCAGAGTAGATGCAGCTCGCTGGACAAGGTTTGACTATCCCCAAGCGGTGAGCGAGAATTGAAAGTGTCCAAGCTGGTTTGAGCAGCTTTCCCTTTCAGCAAGTGGGCCTGTGGCGCAGTTGGGAGCGCGCTTCCATGGCATGGAAGAGGTCGTCGGTTCGAACCCGACCAGGTCCACCAAAGATCCCTTCATCGCTGACAAACTTCTAGGCTGCTTGTCTATCTGCGGGGGAAATCTTTTCACCCTCGGCCTTTGCCTCAGGATGGCCGCGCTCGGCCGCGGCGTGTTCAATTTCTGCGTTGATCTCGCCTCCCACCAGGAAGGCCAGGCCGGTTACATAAAACCAGACCAGTAGAATAATCACTGCGCCGAGCGACCCATACGTACTTGAGTAAGAATTGAAGAAATGTAAGTAAACGCGGAATCCGAAGGATGCAGCTACCCAAAAAAAACACCGACCACCGATCCGGGCGTGATCCAATACCAATGTTGCTGTTTAACATTGGGAGCGTAGTAATAAATCAGGGAGAAAGCCAATATGACGAAGAAAAGGGCCGCCGGCCATTGCAGTATCTTCCAGGCAGTCACAGCTACCCAACCGAGATGGAGTCTTGCACCTACAAAATTGGCAATGTGGCCTCCCGCCAGCACCAGAGCCAACGCCGCGATAACGAGCATTGAAATCGCAATAGTCAATCCGACTGCAATGGCATGGCATGGACCTTGAGCCAGGATCGCGATTCTCGTACGCCATACGCTTGATTCAGAGCGGAAATCATGGCCGTCATCCCACCCGACGCTGCCCATAACGCCAGCACGATACCCAGCGTCACTTTTCCGCCAGTGGAGTTCTTGGTTATCTCATCAAGAGTTTTCGACAGAAGTTCATAAGCGGCAGGCGGGAGCACTTCGGAGAAATAGAACAACAGATTGGTTCGCAACACAGTGCCGCGCGCGGCAAAGAGTCCGAAAACCGACAGGAGAAAAAGCAGGAAAGGGAAGATTGCGAGCAGATAGCTGTAGGCCAGTTCGGCCGCCAGGCCCAGCACGTTGTCTTCGTCGATCTGCTTCCAGACGTTCTTAATAAGTCGTAGAGGAATAAGCCCACCCAAGTCCCAAATGGATTCGACCTGCTGTTTCGTAGTGAGCTTCGACGTCGCCATGGCGAACGTTATTCGGCCGAGTGTTTTTTCGATTCGTTCCCCTTGGGGCACGTTGTATCAGCAACCCCGATTATGCCCACGAGTTTCAGAGATGATGAAGTGCTACTCTAAACTCGGAGAATGGAACCAACGCGCATACATCCCGTGGACAGCTGGAGCAGGAAACTTCGTTGCCTGGCCGTTGTTCTATTTTTTGCTACCGTTTTTCTTGCCGCGGAACAAGTATCTTCGGTACCGCGCCATACCAAGTTCACAGCGACCAAAACCTGGTCGGTGCGGTGGCAGCCCACGCGTGTTGTGAACGGCGCCCCGCTTTTTCTCCGAGTGACGGCGCCTGTACGACTCGAATCGCTCTCCGGAAATTGGCAGGGGCACGAAGTATTTCTTAATTTTGATACCGCGAACAAGACCTGGTATGGAATTGCCGGCGCCAGCCTTCAGACCCGCCCCGGCAGTTATCCTCTTAAACTGGAAGCGACCACCATCAGCGGCAAGAAAATTACTTTCGAACGAAAGGTCACCGTTCACGCCGCAAAATATCCGCGCATAGCCATTAAAGTTGCCAAGCAATATACCGAGCCCAGTCCGGAACAACTTCAGAAAGTCAGCGAAGATACGGGCCTGAAGCAGGAAGTGTTCCACCGGGTGAGTCTGGAACGAGAGTGGTCAGGAAACTTCCAGCCGCCGGTGGATGCGAGGATCTCCGACGTTTTCGGCACGCAGCGGACGATTAACGGCAAGGTCCAAAGCATGCATCAGGGACTCGATTACGCGGTTCCTTCAGGGACGCCGGTTGCTGCCGTCAATACCGGAACTGTTTTGTTGGCACGCCCACTTTATTTTGAAGGTAACTGCGTGGTCCTGGATCATGGCCAAGGTCTGCTGACGATTTACATGCATTTGTCGGAGATCAAAGTGACGGAGGGCGAAAAAATCGAGCGCGGCGAGGAAATCGGTTTGAGTGGCGGCTCCG
>MNGW01000030.1:0-49946 GCA_001918935.1 Acidobacteriales bacterium 13_1_40CM_3_55_5
CCGGAGTTGCGTCCTCTCGTTCCATTGGATGGCGGACGTTTCGCGACATCAGATTTAAATGATCTTTATCGCCGCGTGATCAATCGCAATAACCGGTTGAAGAAGTTGATGGACCTGCACGCGCCGGAAGTGATCGTGCGCAACGAAAAGCGCATGTTGCAGGAAGCGGTGGACGCGTTGTTCGATAACGGCCGTCGTGGCCGTGTGCTGCGCGGCGCCAATAACCGCCCGTTGAAGTCGCTGTCCGACACACTGAAGGGGAAGCAGGGACGCTTCCGTCAGAACCTACTGGGCAAGCGCGTGGACTACTCAGGCCGCTCCGTAATCGTGGTTGGTCCGGAGCTCAAGCTGCATCAGTGTGGTCTGCCTAAGAAAATGGCACTCGAGCTGTTCAAGCCATTTATTTATCACCGGCTGGAACAGACAGGGCACTGCACGACTATCAAGCAAGCCAAGGAAATGGTGGAGCAGCAGGAGCCCATCGTGTGGGACATCCTGGAAGAGGTGATCAAAGATCATCCTGTGCTCTTGAACCGCGCTCCCACGTTGCACCGTCTCGGCATTCAGGCATTTGAGCCGGTGTTGGTGGAAGGCAAGGCAATCAAGATTCACCCGCTGGTTTGCACGGCATTCAATGCTGACTTTGACGGCGACCAGATGGCGGTACATATTCCGCTGTCTCCAGAAGCGCAAGTCGAAGCCAGTGTGCTGATGCTGTCGTCGCACAATATTCTGTCTCCAGCTTCGGGCCAGCCGATCACGGTGCCGACGCAGGACATGGTCCTGGGTCTGTACTACCTGACGAAAGGTAAGCCTGGCGCTAAGGGTGAAGGACGCGCTTTCGCCAATATCGAAGAAGTGCTCCTGGCACTCGAAGCGGGAGAAGTCGAGACGCTCTCTCCGATCCGTCTGCGTTATACCGGAGAAGTCATCGACCTGGTAAGTGCTTACGACGATCAGGAAGTGATTCACACTGAGCCGATCAACTCCGAGCGTAGCTTCCTGAACACTACGGTGGGACGCGCCATATTGAACGATCACCTTCCTGAAGGCATGCCGTACATCAACGGCCTGCTTAAGAAAAAGGGCATCGGGCAACTGGTGACGTACTGCTATTTGCGGTTTGGGTTGGAAACTACGGTCAAGATGCTGGACGAGGTGAAGGATCTCGGCTTCCGTTATGCGACGAAAGCTGGCCTTTCAATCGGCATCGATGACATGGTCATCCCGGACAACAAGAAGACCCTCGTACGTGACGCCGACAAGCAGGTGTTCAACGTTCAGCAGCAGTATCTGGACGGAGCAATCACCAATGGCGAGCGTTACAACAAGGTCATTGAAATCTGGTCGGCCATTACGGAAAAGGTTGCCGATGAGATGTTCGGGCAAATGCAGCAGCGCGACAAGGAAGGCGCCATCAACCCGATTTATGTGATGGCGGATTCCGGCGCTCGCGGATCGAAACAGCAGATTCGACAGCTCTCCGGCATGCGCGGATTGATGGCCAAGCCTTCGGGCGAGATCATCGAAACGCCGATCACGGCCAACTTCCGCGAAGGATTGACGGTGTTGCAATACTTCATCTCGACTCACGGCGCGCGTAAAGGTCTGGCTGATACGGCGCTCAAGACGGCCGATTCAGGCTATCTGACGCGGCGTCTGGTTGACGTGGCGCAAGACGTGATCATCAGCGAATACGATTGCGGGACGGTAGACGGAATCTACGTGGAAGGTATCGTGGAAGCGGGCGAGATTATCGAGCCGTTGCGCGACCGGATCGTAGGCCGTGTATCACTGGAAAAGAACAAAGACTACGACGGCAACGTGATCGTAGACATCAACCAGGAAATTACCGAGGAACTGGCCAGCTCGATCCAGGCTTCTGGTATCGAGAGGGTGAAGATTCGCTCGGTGCTGACTTGCGAGTCCAAACGCGGTGTCTGCGTGATGTGCTACGGCCGCAACCTGGCTTCTGGACGCCTGGTCGAACTTGGCGAGGCAACCGGAGTCATCGCGGCACAGTCCATCGGCGAGCCTGGAACCCAGCTCACTATGCGTACCTTCCACATCGGTGGTACGGCATCGCGAGTTTCTGAGCAATCACGGCTCGATGCGAAAAACAATGGCGTCCTGCGGTTTATCAATCTGCAGACGGTAAAGTCGAAGTCGGGAGATCTGGTGGTGATGAACCGTCAGGGCTCGATCGCGGTGGTTGACGAGAAGGGCCGCGAACGTGAGCGTTACGCGGTCGTGTACGGCGCCAAAGTCAAAGTTAACGAAGGCGATCAGGTCCAGCTCGGTCAAGTGTTGGTCGAGTGGGATCCGTATACCTTCGCTATCCTCACGGAAATCGGCGGCACAGTGCAGTTCAAAGACTTGCAGGAAGGGGTCACGCTGCACGAAGAAGTAGATGAAGTGACTGGATTGTCGCGTCACGTGGTGGGGGATTCGCCCGACGAGAAGCGGCAGCCGGCGATCGTCATCAAGGGAAAGACCAGCAAACGTTACCTGATGCCGTCACGCGCCCACTTGATGGTGCAGGACGGGGAGACGGCTCATCCTGGCGATGTGCTGGCGAAGATTCCACGCGAGACTACCAAGACCAAAGACATCACTGGTGGTTTGCCGCGTGTGGTCGAACTGTTCGAAGCCCGCAAGCCGCGCGAGACTGCGGTCATCAGTGAGATTGATGGCACGGTGAAGTTCGGCGAGGTTTCGAAAGGCCAGCGCAAGATATACGTGGTCGCCGATAATGGTACGGAGAAAGAATATTCGGTGCCGCGTGGCGTTCACATCAATGTGCAGGAAGGCGAGCGCGTCCGGGCAGGAGAACCGCTCATGGACGGACCGCTCAATCCGCACGACATTCTCGCTGTGCTGGGTGAAAAGCAGCTGCAGTCTTACCTGGTAAACGAAATCCAGGAAGTCTATCGGCTGCAGGGTGTAAATATCAGCGATAAGCACATCGAGGTAATTGTTCGTCAGATGATGCGCTGGGTGAAAGTCGAAGATGTCGGCGACACTCAGTTCCTTCTCGAACAGCAGGTGGACAAGTTCCGCTTCCGCGAGGAGAACGAGCGCGTCATTGCCCAAGGTCACCGAGTCGTTCATCTCCGCGGCCTCGTTCCAGGAGACCACGCGCGTGCTTACCGAGGCTTCCATACAGGGAGCAGTGGATCACCTGCGCGGACTCAAGGAGAACGTCATCGTGGGGCGGCTCATTCCTGCCGGTACCGGCATGGAGTACTACCGCAACGTGCGCCTCTCGCCAGAGATGGAAGAGGCCGCGGCCAAGGTGCAGGAGGAAGTTTCTGCCGCGTATGAAGAAGCTGAGCGCGCGCTGGAGCTCATGCGGCATGAAGGCGAGACGGAAGAACTGACGGCGGAGTAACACGGAAGAAACAGCAGAGGGGCGGCTTAGAACCGCCCCCTTGTTTTTCTAGCTGCCATGCACGCAAACCCCCAACGATTGCAAAAGCAGGAACGCGGCGGCAGTTCCCAGTTGCATGCAGTGTCTTCGGGCGATACCCTGAGGCCATTGTTCCTGCGCTTCCTTCGCCTGTTGCGGCTTGCTTTCTGGCGCGCGTTTGAGCATGATGCGTTCGCCATTGCTAAAGCCTCGGCCTACTCGTCCATCCTGACATTTTTTCCTGCTCTGGTCGTAGTTGGTTCCGTTCTGGCGACCTCACACAAGACAGAAGCCTACCTTCGAGAGATTTCCTACGCCGTCGGCAGAATCCTGCCGGCTGGAAGCGCTACCGCGGTGGCTTATCTCAAGGGAACAACTCAGCGTTCGCTCGGATTGTTGGTCACGACTTCATTGCTTTCGCTGTGGACCGCGTCTGGTGTCATGATTTCCTGGATGGAGGGCTTTCGCCGCTCTTACCAGCTTCCCAAAATCTGGGGCTTGTTCAAAGAGCGCATGATTGCGTTTGCTCTGGTGATTCTTGCCGGGATTCCATTAACCTTCGCGACCATCCTCGTCGCATTTGGCAGCCGGATCGAGACTCGTATCCTGTTTCACCTGGGGCATGAGTTCGGACCATACATTCTTTTATTGTGGACCGCGGTGCGCTGGCTGATCGCCGGACTGACGAGCATCGCTGTGATCGCTCTCATCTATCACAATGCGGTGCCGCGTACTCAGCCCTGGCACAGCGTGCTTCCGGGCGCCACGCTGGCCACCGCGGTTTGGTTCGGTGCTACGGCGCTATTTGGTTGGTACCTGCAGCGCTATGCGGATTACAGCATCATCTACGGTTCCCTGGGTGTGGGCATCGCGCTGCTGGTTTGGATGTACATGATCTCCCTGATCATCCTGGTGGGCGCGGAGTTCAATGCCATGCTTTACCCTCGAGCAATGTTAGGCCGCGAACTCAGGGAAATGAGTGGCTCGACTCAGAGCACCCCATGAGGCGGTCGAGTCGGGCCAAAATCTATCTCACTGCGAATCTGAATCAGGAACAAATGAAAGCCGGCAAGTCTGACCTCGTTTCAGGAGATCTCCCCAGGGGAGTGGTTCCGACCTCTTCCCCAAGCCTCCGTCGGGCCAAGATCATTTGTACTGTTGGGCCGGCGTGCGATTCCGAAGCGATGCTGCGCGAACTGATGCGGCTGGGAATGGATGTTGCCCGGCTGAATTTTTCTCACGGTACCCATCAAGAACATGCGCGCAATATCCAGCGATTGCGGCGCGCTGCCGAAAAGGAAAGTCGCAGCATTTGCATCTTGCAGGATTTACAAGGTCCCAAAATTCGCACTGGAAGGCTCAAGGGACACGATCCAGTCTTGCTCAAGAACGGATCGCGAGTCACGATTACACCTCGAGATGTTTCCGGCACTCCCACTCTAATCTCAACCACTTTTGCGGATCTTTCCCGCGAGGTTCGTCCGGGTTCGCGGATTCTGCTCTCCGATGGATTGATCGAACTTCGCGTTATCCGCATTCGTGGCGAGGACATTGAATGCGAGGTGGTGAATGGGGGTTTGCTGACCGAACATCAGGGCATCAATCTTCCCGGAACTGCGCTTAAGATTCCCGCTCTGAGCGCCAAAGATCGCAAGGATCTTGAGTTTGGACTCAACCACGGTGTGGATATTGTGGCGCTTTCGTTTGTGCGCTCCGCTGCGGACATCCGGGCGGTGAAGCAAGTCATGAGCGGTCACCGCCAAGAAGTGCCAGTGATTGCAAAGCTGGAAAAACCCCAGGCCCTGGAGCATCTGGAGGAGATTTTTGAAGCTGCCGATGGCGTGATGGTGGCTCGCGGTGATCTGGGAGTGGAGATGCCGCCGGAAAAGGTTCCGGTGATCCAGAAGCATGTGATCCGCCGTTCAATGCAGTGGCGGAAGCCGGTGATCATCGCCACCCAGATGCTGGAATCGATGATCGAGAATCCTCGGCCCACGCGCGCGGAGGCCAGTGATGTGGCCAATGCGGTATTCGATGGCACCGACGCGCTGATGCTGTCCGCTGAAACAGCCAGCGGCATGTATCCCCGCGAAGCGGTGACCATGATGTCGAAAATAGTCATTGAGGCGGAGAGCAACATGGGAGAGTTTACCCAGCCGCGACGCCGCGAACATCGCGGTCTGTCGGTCGCGGAGACGATCTGCGAGTCGATCGCGCATGCCGCGGAAGATTTGCGGATGGGAGCGATTGCGGTTTTCACTGAGAGCGGAAACACGGCGCGCTTGATTTCCAAGTATCGTCCCCAGGCAGCAATCTACGCCTTCAGCCACCTTTTGCCGGTATGTAACCGTATGAACCTGCTTTGGGGTGTGCACCCGATGCGTCGGAAGCAGGCTCGCAGCGCGGAAGAGATGATGTCTACAGCTGAGCAGGAATTGCTGCGAAAGGGAATCATCAGGACGGGGGATGTGGTGGGAGTTGTGGCAGGCACGCAGATGGCATCGGGATCGACCAACTTTATGCGGCTGCATGTGGTGGGTGAAGGAATGGACCGCGGAGGTTCGCGCGCGCAAAAATCGTCTGCAGGTGCTAAGACCCGAGCGTAGTGTGGAACCGTTCAACGACACCTCGCTGGTTCCAGCCGTTCGCGGACTCCTGCACCGTCCGGGAGATCCCAATGGGGATGGTCTTGTGCTCACGCATGGAGCGGGATCGAACTGGAACTCGCCGTTGCTGATTGCAGTGGCAGAAAAGTTTGCCCAAGCTGGTTTGACGGTGCTACGTTGTGATCTTCCTTTTCGCCAAATCAGATCTTATGGCCCGCCACGGCCTGGCGACGCTCAGCACGACCGGGAGGGATTGAAAAATGCGATCGACAAAATGAAAAGGCTGGTTTCCGGCCGGATATTTCTTGGAGGACACTCTTATGGCGGGAGGCAGGCGACGATGCTCTGCGCCGATCAATCGGGGCTTGTGCATGGTCTAGTTTTACTCTCCTATCCTCTTCACCCGCCACGCAAGCCAACTCAGTTGCGCACTCAACATCTGCCCAAATTGCAAACACGCGCCTTGTTCGTCCACGGGACGCGCGATCCGTTCGGATCGATTGAGGAGATGGAAGCGGCGATCAAGCTGATTCCATCGAAAGCGGAGTTGCTGCCGGTGGAAGGCGCGGGGCACGATTTGGGATTCAAGGGGAAAACGAAGCGACAGGATTTGCCTGCGGCAATCTCTACGGCGTTTCATAGCTTCTTCGGCTAGTTTCTGTGTCTGGACTACACCTATAAATTGCCTGTGCGGCGGTGGCGAGTGAAATCGCGACGGTTTGCTCGACAATCAATTCCTAGCGGAACGGCCACATGAGGGCATCCGACGCAGGCTCGACATTGCCGTCGTTCGTGAACAGCAAACCTTCTGCATATATTCTGCCCACAGCTCCAATAGACAAGAATGTTGGCTGCGACCACGTGTGAACCAACGCTTGGCATACGATGAGCGTTCCGCCCGCACTAGCCCCTAGCTTGTACGTTCCGAACGTGACGCGGTGTCCCTCGACAATCTGCTCTTCGAACAATTCAGTTGGAATCGCGGCCATCGGCAGGTAATCGACTGCGCCAATTGGCTAGTTTTCGTGAATCGCGTCGCAGACGCGTTCTTCAACTGCGCTGCGATACGCCTCTTGGCAGTTGCACCGTCCTATTGCAATTCGAAACGCCATCGTTTCCCGACGGTGATGCTACTCAGAATTATGGATTGGCGCGGCTATTAACGAGGCCATCCTGAGATAGCTTCTAGACTAATTCACCCACCCGGACTTACTTCCACCATTCTTCTTGTCGGCGTCCTCCGGAGGGATATAGTTGCCGTGCTCGTCAAAGGTGACCTTGCGATCGTGTTTGCGCATGTAAACTTCGAACTTTCTCGCTGCTCGGCGGCGCTTCCACCGGTAGTAGGAGTTGCGAAGTCCGAAATAGCGCTCTGAGGCGTCGAACACTAGTCCGCGGCGGGGCACGAACTTGACATAGAGAAAGCCGAAGAGCAATCCACCGAGGTGGGCGAAGTAGGCGATGGCTTCTCCATGCCCGGGGGTGGCAGCGCCAATCGCACTCACTAGCGCGATAAAAGCTATGCCGGCGACGAAATACTTGGCGCGGATGCTAATGGGAATCGGGAACAGCATGATTTCGCGATCGCCATAAATCAGTCCGAATGCCATCAGAATGCCGTAGATGCCGCCCGAGGCGCCAACCGTGATGGTTCGCGGCGTGACGCCGCCGATTCCCGTGTAAGCAATGGCGACCGTAGTCAAGGCCGCGCCGACCACGCAGAAGAAATAAAACTCCAGGAATCGTTTGTGTCCCCAGTCCGATTCAAATTGCGCGCCGAACATCCAAAGCGCCAGCATATTGAATAACAGGTGAAACAGGCCGCTGTGCAGGAAGGAATACGTAGCCAGTTGCCAGATCCAGCCGTGAGTGACCAGTTGCGGGATCAAACCGAAGATCGAAAAAATCAGGTTGCCTACTTCGGGCGCAAGGGCTTGGAGCAACCTGATGAGCAGGTATACACCGGCATTGACAATAATGAGCCACTTCACTGCCTTGGTGAAGGGAGGCAGGCTTAACGAGAGGGTTCGTCCGCTAGGCATGGAAATTGATGTCGCTTCTGCGTCTTACTAATCTTAACAGGCTATGCGGTCATCGCTCTGGCAACGGGACGACCGGCAAACTTCTGTGCCCTTCTTTATCGACCGCTCGAACGGCGAAGATTACATTGTCTTTCGAGATGGGCAGCGTCGTCTTCGTCACGTTTCCAACGGGTTGCGTATGTTCCCATTCCGCACTCGTGGTAGCTCGCCACAGCACTTCGTAAGCATCGGTCCGACTGCCAGGCGAAGGCTCCCACGTCAGGGTTGAGTCGTTCTCGAGTTCTTTGGTCACAAGGCGGACTTTGTCAGGAGGAGCAGGCGCCGACGCCAGTGACGCCAGAGTCGCCGCATTCAGACGAGACACATTCGCCACGTAGTCGAAATTCACGAACTTGGGAACATCACCGTATTCAATACCATTTTCCGTTCGTACATTTTGGTGCTGGTGATGGTAATCCTCGCGATACTCGGTGAAGCGGACCGCCGCAAATCCTTGCTGATTAAAAGAGATGTGATCGCCGCCGCGAAGATAGCGGTCCAGGCGGAACACCAGCGTCGGCTTTAGGCCTACTACATAAGTACGTCCGACTTCGCCGACGTACCGGGCAATCTGGCGGGATGGGGAATCACTCTCTCCACCGAGATTGCGTATGAGCTTCAATTCGGTGTCCGTGGCTGCACTCGGCACGCCTTCGGAAAAGACGCGCACCACACTCGGGTCCTGCTGCGAGTTGCGGTCGCCACCTACGATGTCGTTGTTGAGCACGGCTTCAATGTTCCATCCTTCAGACTTCGCCATCTGAGCGAAATGATGGCTGCCGTTCAGGCCCTGCTCTTCGCCGGCAACGGTCAGAAAAATAATGGTCGCAGGAAATTTCAGCCTGCTCAGAACGCGGGCGCACTCCAGGCTTACGGCGGTGCCACTGGCGTCATCATTGGCACCGGGAGCTACGCCGGTTGTGTCCAGCGTGTCACTGTTGCGTGAATCGTAGTGGCCTGTGACAAGTACGACGCGTTTGGCATTTTCGGGATCAGTACCCTTCAGGACCGCATAAACATTGGTGATTTCGGTAGGCTTGGGGATCCGGTCGGCGGGCTGTTCGGTGAAGCTGTCGGTCTTTACCTCGAGGCGTCCGCCACAATCGCGGGAGTAGCGTTCAAACTCACTCTTGATCCACTTTCGAGCTGCGCCGATACCATGACCTGCCGCAATGGAGGCCTGATCTTGAGCGGAGAGAGTTGATCTTGTCTGAAAACTTGCCAGCTTCTCGATATTGGCTCGGATCTTCTCTGCTGAGATTTGCTTTAACGCTGCCGCGATCTGCGGGTCGGCGCTACTGGTAGTTATGGTTGGTTGGGCTGACGCTGACGCTACCGCCAAAACCAACAAAATCCATCCAAATCGCTGCGGGCAAGACGTCCTCATATCTATGAAAGCAAGATTCATATAAGCTTCATGGTTTCTTTCGACCTTTTCCCTGGTTCCGGTACAGCCAAGTTCCATGAATCGACATCTGACGCCGCATAGGAATCGAGGCGCTTGACCTTTAGCCCAGGAAGAAACTAAATATTAGCAGGGACATCTTATAGAACGGAGGCAATGATGGTTTATTGTCCTGAATGCGAGACTGATCTCGACATCGAGGAAGACGAGGTCGATGAGGGAGAAGTCGTCTCTTGTCCGGAATGCGGCACTGACTTCGAAATCATTACGATTAATCCGATCGAACTGAAACCCGTCGAAGAGGAAGACCTTGATGAGGAGGAGGAAGAAGAAGCTGAAGACGGCGATTTATCGTAGCCTTTGCATAATTCCTCCCTCCTGCTCACCGCTCTCTCCCCGCGTTGCTCGCCGATTGCTCCTGGTTGCGCTGTTGCTTTGTCTTGGAACTGCCGTGCGTGAAGCGTCGGCTGCGGAAAAGAAATCCGAAAAACCCTACGCCCTGATTTTTGGCACTGTCTGGAGTCCCGAAAATCACACGTTGTATGGGGTTAAAGTCGAGATCCGCCGTGCGGACGATAAGAAGCCGCGCTGGGTGCTTATTTCCGACCACAACGGAGAGTTCGCTCAACGGGTTCCTGCAGGCAAGGCCGATTACCTGTTGCGGGCTAACCTTAAAGGCTATAAGTCTAGCCACCACAATGGTTTACGGGAGGGTACCGAGGTTACCGTCCACATCGAAAACGACGAGCGAACCGATGTTGGTTTGCATCTAAGATAGTAGAACCGCAGCTTGGGGAGTTGAGGCCGTTCGGGGAGGATCGACATGAAAACATATCGGGTGGCTACTGTTGCCGTGCTACTTCTGGCTGGCCTCGCCGCCATGGCGAGCCCCTATTACGACAAGGATAAGGGCGACGCAGGACGTCTGCTGATGGGCAGAGTGACCGACCATGCAGACAATCCGCTGCCATCTGCGGTTGTGTATCTTTCGAACCCGCGCAACCGGGCTGTGAAGACGTATATCGTCGGTCCGGATGGCGTTTACCGCTTCCCGGCGTTGTCCCCTAACATTGACTACGAGGTGTATGCGCAGTACAACGGCCAGAAAAGCGACACAAAGACGGTGAGTCAATTCGACAATCGGCAGCAAGTGAACATCAATCTGAAGATTGATGCGAAGTAGTTCTCGCTGCGAATAAATAAAAGGCCGCCAGAGAGATGGCGGCCTTTTTGCTTCGGCTAATCCGGAGCCGGCGGGACGCCGGCGCTGCGGTTCAGATTAGTTATTCTCGTTTCCTGCGCGCTTCCACGAGACGAGTTCGCCAATCGTTGAGCCGCCTGTGCTGGAGACGGGGTGTTTATAGGCTTCTACCTCGGTGCGTGAAGCTTCTTCGCCCACAGCACGAATGCTCAGGCCGACTTTCTTTTCTTCCGGAGTCATCTTGATAATCTTGAAATCGTGCTCCAGTCCAGGCTCGAGATGAATCGGTTGTCCGTTGGCATCCACGGCTTCCGAGTTGTGACAGAGTCCTTCGATGCCCTCGGCGATCTCTACAAATGCGCCGAAGCTGGCTACGCGCAAAACTTTTCCGTGCCGCACATCGCCAACGTGATGCTGCTGGAAGAAAGTTTCCCAAACGTCGGGCTGCAGTTGCTTGACTCCCAAGGACAGGCGCCGCTTGTCGGGTTCGATCGCCAGCACGATGGCCTTTACGCGATCACCTTTCTTCAGCACCTCTGAGGGGTGCTTAACGCGCTTTGTCCAACTGAGATTGCTTACGTGTACCAGGCCGTCGATAGCGTCCTCGATCTCGATGAACGCGCCGAAATCGGTCAGGTTGCGTACCTTGCCTTCCACGGTTGCGCCCACTGGGTACTTCTCATGTAACGCGTCCCACGGATTGCTGGCCAATTGCCGCATGCCGAGCGAGATGCGCCGCTCTTGCGGATTGACGCTGAGCACCACGCAATCCACCTGATCCCCAACGTTCACTAACTTGGAGGGATGCTTCATTCGCTTGGACCAGGTCATCTCGCTGACGTGCACCAGTCCCTCAATGCCTTGCTCGAGCTCGACAAAGGCGCCATAGTCGGTGACGCTGATCACCCTTCCGCTTACGTGAGCACCGACCGGATATCGGTGTGACGCGTCCAGCCACGGATCCGGGGTGAGCTGTTTGAATCCCAGCGAAACGCGCTGCTTGTCTTTATCGAATTTGAGCACCTTGACTTGAATCTGATCGCCTACATTCACCAGGTCTCGTGGATGTGTTAGCCGCCCCCAGGACATATCGGTGATATGCAGCAGGCCGTCGATTCCGCCCAAGTCCACGAATGCTCCATATTCGGTCAGATTCTTAACAACGCCGGTGAGCACGGCACCTTCCTCGAGGTGTTCCAGAGTTTTGGAGCGCTTTTCCGTTTGCTCTTCTTCCAGCACCTGCTTGCGCGACACAACTATGTTGCCGCGTTTCTTGTTGAGCTTAATGATCGCCACTTCAAGTTTTTGTCCCTTGGCGGCATCCAGATTACGAACCGGCCGGAGATCCGTCTGGGAACCGGGCAGGAAAGCCTTGGCCCCGAGAATGTCCACTGTGAGACCGCCCTTGATGCGTTCGACCACGGTAGCCTGGATGGGCTTTTTCTCGTTATAAGCCTTCTCAATTTCGTCCCAGGCACGCAGGCGTTGAGCCTTCTGGTGGGAAAGGTTGATGTAGCCTTCCTCGGTCTCGCCTTTATCGCGCATCACATCAATTTCGTCACCCGGCTGGAACTTGGGTTTGCCCTCGTGATCCAACACTTCAGCCAGGGGCAGCATGCCCTCAGACTTGGCGCCGATGTCCACGACGACGTTGGTCGCGGTAAGCTTCAGGACTGTGCCCTTGAGAACGTTGTCTTCGCTGGCGGCTTCTTCACTTTCCGTGGTGAAGGTTTCCAGGGCCGAAGCAAAATCTTCGGTGGTGGCGATGGTTGCTGGTTTCTCGTCGTGATGCTGAGCCATTTCGGGCTGTTGACGGGGAGTGGCGGATTCTGGAGCCGAGTCCTCAGGAGATGCCGTGCTGCGCTCGGCAAGGCTTGTCGAGCTCGAGGAGTCCTGGGAGTGGGCGCTGTTGTCGTCGAACAAGATGAGTGACCTTTCTGCGGTATTCTTCGCACATCGTGCGAGACAGATGCGGGTTATTTCGTACGGACAGCTGGCGTGAGTCTTAGGTTGTGTTGAGCCCGTCCTGGCGAACGAACTAGGACAATCCCAGCGGTCGGACTACTATACGAACCCGCTCCTGACGGCTAACCCCTCGACTATAGCAACCGCTTGTAAACAGTGTCAAACACCAACTGAGCTGGTTCGCGAATGCTTCGGAAACCCACCTTTGACCGATGGGCGCTTGGACGCTGAAAACACCAAGCACTCGGCTTTCGAGGGCTAAGTTCCGGAAGCGGCTGCCATCTGCTACTCTGCGATGCCATGGACTATCTCTGGACTCCCTGGCGATATGCCTACGTTACCGGCGCGGAGAAGGTTCCCGGCTGTATTTTTTGCGATTTACCCAAACAAGGCGATGACGCAAAAGCACGCATTGTGTATCGCGGCCAGCAATGCTACGTCGTTCTGAATACCTATCCCTACACTCCGGGGCACTCCATGATCGTTCCTTTTGCCCATCTCGATGAGCTGCAGAAACTGCCGGTCGCAGCCGCACACGAGATGATGGATCTTTCGCAGAAGATGGAACATTTACTCCGTGCCCTCTATGCACCAGACGGAATCAACCTGGGGATGAATATCGGTAAAGCCGCAGGGGCGGGGGTGGCAGGACACATTCACATGCACGCGCTGCCGCGCTGGGTGGCGGACTCGAATTTTGTTTCGGTGATCGGCGAAACTCGAATATTGCCGGAAACTCTGGAGATGACTTACGACAGGATTAAAAAGGCGATGGCAACCCAGTTTTAAGCGGTAAATCTTATCGTCCTGACGTCAGGCCCGCTCCAGTAGTTTTTCCATGTCCTTTTCGCCGATCACGTTTACCCCTAAATCTTTAGCTTTATCCAGCTTGGAACCGGCGTCGGCGCCAGCTATGACGTAGTCGGTCTTTTTGCTGACGGAAGACGATACGCGTCCTCCTGCGTCCTCAATCATCTTTTTGGCTTCGTCGCGGGCGTACCGGGTCAGAGTGCCGGTCAGTACGAACGTCTTGCCGGCAAGGGCGGTTCCCCGGTGCCTTTTTTTGCCAGTGAACGTCAAACCAGCTTTTCGCAGACGTTCCACAAGTTCGCGGTTCTTGGCTTCTTGAAAAAATTCAGCGATGCTTTGCGCAATGCGTGGTCCGACTTCGTCCACTTCCAGCAGCTCCTCTTGGGGAGCGTTCATCAGCGCCTCCATGGATCCGAAATGTTCGGCCAGGAACTGGGCGGTACGTTCGCCCACAAAGCGCATCCCCAAGCCATAGATCAGGCGCTCGAGCGGGAGTTTCTTCGAAGCCTCGATTTCATCCAGGACATTTTGCGCAGACTTCTCACCCATGCGTTCCTGTTGCAAAAGGTCTGCCTTGGTAAGTTTGTAAATGTCAGCAACGTTTTTGATCAGACCACGATCGGTGAGTTGGTTGACCAAGGCGTCTCCCATGCCCTCAATGTTCATCACGTGGCGTGAGGCGAAGTGCAGAATCGTTTCCCGAAGCTTGGCTGGGCAATTGGCATTTACACAACGGTGGTCAACCTCGCCTTCTGTGCGCACTACGTGAGTGCCGCATATCGGACATTTCTCTGGCATGTGAAAAGATTTGTGTCCACGTGGATATGCCTTGTCCTCCACGACGCGGGTAACTTTGGGGATCACATCTCCGCCGCGCTGGACCTCCACCCAGTCACCGATTTTGACGCCGAGGCGCTCAATTTCGTCCATGTTATGCAATGTGGCCCGGCTGACAGTGGTGCCTCCGATAGGCACCGGCTTGAGCATTGCAACTGGTGTGAGTTTGCCGGTGCGGCCGACCTGCACAATGATGTCTTCCACGCGAGTGATTCCCGATCGCGCGGCATATTTGTAGGCAATTGCCCAGCGCGGCGCCTTCCCCGTATAGCCCAACTCCCGCTGCAGGCTTGTGCGATCAACCTTGACGACGATGCCGTCAATTTCATAGGGCAGACTTTCGCGCTTCGGTTCCCATTGCTGGATGAATGCCCAGATTTCGTCAAAGTTTTTGCTCAGGCTTCTTCGAATATTTACTTTGAAACCCAGGGATTCGAGCGCATTCAATGTCTCCCAGTGCCGGTCAAAATAGGTTTGTCCGTTGTGGAGCAGGGAATAGCCGAAATAATCCAACCGTCGTTGCGCGGTGATGCTTGGTTCGAGTTGGCGGACGGTGCCGGCGGTGGCGTTTCGTGGATTGGCGAACAGCGAAAGACCGTTCTTTTCTCGCTCCTCGTTCATTTTCTTGAAAGCGGCAATTGGCATCAGCATTTCGCCGCGGACCTCGAAGTCCGCGGGGATTCCTGCCTTCTTAAGCGCTTCCTTCGAGATAGAAAGAGGGATGGAACGCACGGTGCGGACATTCAGAGTCACTTCTTCGCCCTCACTGCCATTGCCGCGCGTGATTCCTCGGACGAGTTTGCCATCTTTGTAGTGAAGGGCTAGGGACATCCCATCCAGCTTGAGTTCGCAAACATATTCGATTTCTTTTTTGCCGCTCAGGTCATGGACACGATGTTCCCAATTGCGCAGTTCGTCTTCGCTGTAGGTATTATCGAGCGAGAGCATGGGCGAGGAGTGTCTGACTTTCAGAAAGCCTTCGCGAGGTTTTCCGCCCACGCGCTGAGTAGGAGAATCCGCTGTTATCAGATCGGGATGCTCAGTCTCCAGCTTGATCAGTTGGTTCATCAACTGATCGAATTCTGGGTCGGAAATTTGGGGATCATCGAGTACGTAATAGCGGTACTCGTGATGACGGATCTTCTCGCGTAAGTCTTCAATCCTTTTGGACAGGTCCTTGCTCGTGGCGGGCATGACAAAAAGATTATATTCGGACCATGGTGGAGCCCGAGACAACCAGTCGCTTAGGCCATGCCAAAGGCGGCAGACGTCCTAATGCCATATTTCTTGAGGGTTACATCGCGCCGCAGCCCCCGGGTACAATAAACTGTTACGTCAGGGGCCGCGGTCCCGTTGGTGTGACAGGGACCGCCAAGAGGGGTCATGTTCGAAGTCACCGTCGAAGATTCTTTTGCCGCTGGGCATTACCTGCGCAACTACAAGGGCAAGTGCGAGAATCCGCACGGGCACAACTACAAGGTGAGGGTCACGCTTGCCGGTAAAGAGTTGGATAAGGCCGGTCTGCTGCTCGATTTCAAAGAGCTGCGCGAGGTGATGAAAGATGTGATTGATCGGCTCGATCATCAAATGATCAATGATTTGGAGCCTTTCACCGCATTAAATCCCTCGGCTGAAAATCTGGCCAAATATTTCTACGATCAGGCCAACCTGAAACTGGATCAGGTTAGCCGGGGCCGGGTGCGGGTAAAGAACGTCACCGTCTATGAGACCGACACCACAACCGCAACTTATTCGGATTGAGTCCAGTCATGCAGATTACTGAAATTTATAAATCAATCCAGGGTGAGTCCACGCATGCGGGTTTGCCATGCGTTTTCGTCCGGCTTACGGGATGTAACCTAAGGTGCTCCTGGTGCGACAGCGAGTACACCTTCACCGGTGGACGCCGCATGGCGCTCGATGAGGTCCTGGAAGAAGTGGAACGATTGAGCCCGGACGGCGGGCTAGTCGAGATCACTGGTGGTGAACCCATGCTGCAGGAGCGCGAGGCGATTCCCTTGATGCAGCGCCTACTCGATGCGGGTTATACGGTGCTGCTTGAAACCAGCGGTGAGCGTCCGTTGGCAGGTGTGCCGCCCGGGGTGATAAAGATCGTGGATGTGAAATGCCCAAACTCCGGCGAGCCCGAGACTTTTTATATGGAAAATCTGGACACATTAGGATTGCAGGACGAAGTGAAATTTGTGCTCAGTGATCGGAGCGATTATGAGTTCGCCCGCAATTTCGTGGAGCGTCACGCCCTGGACCGGCGCGTCAATGCTGTTCTTTTTTCGCCGGCTTTCCGCAAGGACGCAGAGGGGGACAGAGATTGTTCGCATTGTCTCCTGGATCCGCGTGAACTCGCCGAGTGGATGTTGGAGGACAATTCGACGGCCCGGTTAGGGCTCCAAATCCATAAGTTCATCTGGGATCCAGCGCTGAAGGGCGTTTAGAGCCCAAGGCGGAATGAAGAAAAGAAATGGCAGAAGTCAGAATGCGCAGGTCAGAATTCGGAAAGTCAGAAGCACTGTGGAAGAGCGGCGCTTTAGCGCCGCGTCTGGCGACTTTAAATGGGGCTTTAGCCCTTGTGGAGGTGGTTGCGCCCGCGTGACACTACAAAGGCGACCACCAGGGCTAAAGCCCATCGTTGCTCCTTCGTAACGCGGCCCTGAAGGGCCGCTCTTCCACGGTGCTACTGACTTTTGACCTCTGAGTTCGTTAGTCTCAGGCATCTAAACTTACGCATCTAAACATGAGGCTGACCCGCATCTAAACATGAGAGACGGCAAACACCGCGCGGTTGTCCTGCTTAGCGGTGGCATGGATTCCTGCGTATGTGCCGCGTTGGCCAGACGGGACTACGCAACGGCGGCCGTCCACATCAGTTATGGACAAAGGACGGAACAACGCGAGCGCCTGGCATTTGACCGGGTCTGTGAGCGGTTAGGGATTTCCGATCGGCTGGTTGCACGCAATGAGGCGCTGCGGGCAGTGGGCGGCTCGGCCTTGACCGATCCTCGGATTGCAGTTCCCGAGGCGGCAGAAATCGGACGGGAAGTGCCAGTCACATATGTGCCGTTCCGCAATGCGCACCTTTTGGCTGTGGCGGTAAGTTGGGCGGAGGTACTGGGCGCGGAGAAAATATATATCGGTGCGGTAGAGCAGGACAGCTCGGGATATCCCGATTGCCGCCCGGCCTACTATCGGGCGTACAACGAAGTCATAAAGGCGGGCACGAAAGAAGGACGAATTGAGATCGTCACTCCGCTAATCGGCATGCGGAAGAGTGAGATTGTCAGGCTCGGTCTTGAATTGAACGCGCCCTTCGATTTAACGTGGTCTTGTTATAGCCGGGAAGACAGCGCCTGCGGCGTGTGCGATAGTTGCGTGCTGCGACTTCAGGCCTTTCATCAAGTTGGCGCGGCGGACCCGATTCCTTATGCCGAGCTTGTCCAGAGAGCTTGACTGGAATTTTTGTTTTTTTTCAATAATTTCTTTTGACCCGAAATAGTCTGCGGGAAAGTTGAAAATCGTAATCAGGTTCAGTGCGGAGGCCAAAATGAAGCAAAAAGTTGCTGTCCTGATGCTGTTCGCGCTTGCGACAGCATTATTTACAACCCCAGCCTTTACCCAGACCACGGGCACTGTAAAGGGCGTGTGCAAGGATCTTGAAGGAAAACCAATCACCGGAGCTGTCGTCCAGCTTACGAGCCAGGAAACTGGCCGCAAGTACGAAATAAAAACCAACAACAATGGTGAGTATTTTTCCCTGGGTATTTCGCCCGGAAAATACACCGTCGCGCTTCTGAAGGACGGCAAAGAACTGTTCCACTACGGAAATGTTCCTGTGGGTTTGGATGAAGTTACGATTGACTTTGACTTGAAAAAGGAACAAGCCCAGGGAGCGCAGCAGCAGGGCGTGAGTCCAGAGCAGCAGAAGAAGATCCAGGAGCAACAGGAAAAAGCGGCAAAAGAAACGAACACTGTCAAGGCGCTAAACGAGAAGCTTGCAGCTGCCACGCAAGCATCGACGGCTGGCGATTATGAGACGGCGATTAAGGTTCTGACAGAAGCCACACAGACGGACGCCACACGAGATCTGCTGTGGTTCAAGTTGGCTGATGCTTATCGTGCGTCGGCCCCCAAGCAAACCGATCTCGCGGAAAGGACTAAACGCTTGGAGACCGCAATCTCCGATTATCAGAAGGCCATCGATCTGAAGCAGAAAGCTATGGAAGCCGCTCCCAAGACTCAGGATGCCAACAAACAGCTTGCCGCCTATTACAACAATCTAGGCGACGCCTACGCCAGGGCTGGCAAGGGCGAGGAGGCGACGAAAGCTCTTTCGCAGGCGGCGCAGTTGGATCCTCCGAATGCTGCCATGTACTACTTCAACCTTGGCGCAGTGTTGACCAATGTCGGCAAGGTGGATGATGCGATTGCCGCCTTCGACAAAGCCATTGCCGCTGATCCCAACCGTGCCGATGCCTACTACTTCAAAGGCGTGAATCTGATGGGAAAGGCCACCCTCAAGGGCGATAAGATGGTTGCGCCAGATGGAACTTCTGAAGCTTTCAATAAGTATCTGGAACTTCAACCCACGGGTCAGTTTGCTGAACCCGCGAAGCAGATGTTGGCCAGCATCGGAGCTACGGTGGAAACCAGCTTCGGGAAGAAGAAGAGCTCGAAAAAGTAGAAACAGCGTTTGAAGAGCAGATTCTGTACTGTGATCCGAATCCAGGCGGCCTCCGGGCCGCCTTTTTTCTCCTACACGCTCTATCCCCGCGCCCTCATTACCAAGGTCTATGCACTTGCCGTTCTTCGTAGGAACGCCCACTTTCTTTGGCTAAAGTAGAGGATTGGTAGGGCAGTGCATCGCCACGAGCCGTGGTGTGATTTCCGGCTGTTCCTGCGTCTTTGTGGCGCACTCTCAATCCGAATTATGGCAGCGACTGGCAGTGCTCCAAGAACCATAGCGCTCGATCCGCCTTCTGGCAAAGGCTCGGTGGCGACGCAGGCCCTGCTGTCGGCCATGCTCCGGGCTGACGATCAGATCAGCCAGCTGATTTTTTCGCCGGGACGTCCGCCGCAAATCGAGGTGTCCGGACAACTGGTGGCGGTTCTGGCTCCGGGACTTGAAGTGCTGAGTGCCGATGATACCAGGCGTTTTGCTTCCGACCTGATCGGGCAAAATAAGCGGGCAATCACCATGCTGCAGGAGCAGGGTTCGTGCGATGTCTCCTTCGGTCTGCCGGGGGTGGCGCGCTTCCGGGTGAACGTGTTTCTACAGCGTGGTAGTTGTGCGGTGGTGATGAGGGTCATGCCAGGCACAATTCCTGATTTCGCCTGGCTGGGGCTGCCTGCGCATCTGGGAGACGTAGTCAAACTTCGCGACGGGATGGTGTTGGTGACCGGCGCCCGGGGTTCCGGAAAATCCTCAATACTGGCTGCGCTTCTGGACTGCATCAACGAAAATCGCACTTGCCATATTCTGACCATCGAAGACCCAATCGAATTTTTGTACACACACAAACGAGCAACCATTCACCAACGGGAACTGCACAGCGATGCGCCTAGCTTCCCGTTGGCGTTGAGTGCCGCGATGCATCAGGCACCCAAGGTCATCCTGATAAGCGAGCTGCGCGATCATGAAACTATGGAAATGGCGCTCGAAGCCGCCGAAACCGGACACCTGGTGCTCTCCAGCGTGAATAGCGTCAGTGCCGCGAAGGCGGTGGAGCGCATAGTGAATACGTTCGCGACGACAAAACAGGCTGCAACGCGAAGCCGTTTGGCCAAAGTTCTCCGCTACATTATCTGCCGCAAGCTCGTCCCGCGGACAGACAGCAGCGGCCGAATGGCAGTTGCGGAGATTCTTAAAGGAAACTCGCGCGTTCGTGAGTCCGAAGAGGATAACCAGGCCATCCAGCCGGTTCCTGAAATGCCCAATGAAAAATCTGCCGATGGCGCACAGTATTTTGACGTAGAGATCGAAAAACTGGTCCGAGCCGGGGTAGTGGACTTAACCATAGCCCTGGCATGCGCTACTGATCCACAGCAGTTGCAGAAGAGACTGGCGAAATGAGCAATTGTTGATTTAGATGGTTGCCCTCCCGCTGGCAAGCAAGGCGCAAAAACAGTAATCGAAACTTCTGTCTTCTCCCGTATCATTTCCGGTATGGCCGCTGTGCCCGAGCCGTCTTTGATTCTTAGTTTTGAGGAGGCCCGTCATCTTGTCGAAGGGCATGCCTCGCGTCTGCGTCCGCGAGGTAAAGAGTTATTGGAGTTGCTCGACAGTGCTGGGCTCGTTCTGGCAGAGCCGGTGGCCGCGGATCGCAATTTTCCTCCTTTCCGCCGGGCAACGCGCGACGGATACGCGGTGCGTGCTGCGGATCTTGCGCAGCTTCCCACCAAGCTTCGGGTGGTCGGAGAAATTAGGGCAGGCGCTAATTTCGAGAATAGTGAAGTCAAGATCGAATCGGGAGAAGCCGTCGCTATCATGACTGGCGCACCGGCGCCTGCCGGTGCCGACGCTATCGTGATGGTGGAATGGACGTCCCGGGCCGGCGATCAAGTCGAGATCAAAAAGGGAATTGCCGCCGGAGACAACATTGTTCCCGTCGGTTCAGAAGCCAAACGTGGCGAGCAGTTGCTTTCTCCGGGAATGCGTTTGGATCACGCTGCTATCGCAGTCGCGGCTTCCGGGGGCCGAGTGCACCTTCTGGTTTATGCCAAACCTCGGGTCGCAGTCCTTTCCACGGGCGACGAAGTTGTCGACATCGATGTGCCGCCCGGGCCCAACCAAATCCGCAACTCCAATACTTATTCACTCGCCGCACAAATTCAGGCTGCGGGCGGAGATCCGGTGCTCTTACCCATTGCTCCCGACCAGCCCGAGCGACTGAGCGAATTAATTGCGGAAGGGCTGGAAGCCGATATGCTGCTCCTCGCTGGCGGGGTCTCCATGGGGAAGTACGACTTGGTGGAACAAGTGCTGGCCGATTTCCAGGCGGAATTCTTTTTCACCGGTGCGCAGATTCAGCCCGGGAAGCCGATCGTATTTGGACGCGTCCCTTGGGCTTCCTCTCCGAAAGTCGCAATTACTGACGCCGAACCACAGTGGAAATATTTCTTTGGCCTTCCAGGAAATCCGATCTCTACCATGGTTACATTTCAGCTCTTTGCTCAGCCCATTCTCGAAGCGCTCGCGGGCAGGGCTCCGCAAAAGCTTGTTTTCCTCCACGCAAAGCTCAAATCCGAAATCAAAACTAAGACCGGACTGAAACGGTTCCTCCCCGCAATTTTATCTGGCGAATTTGAACAAGCAGAAGTCGAGCTGGCGGGATGGCACGGATCTGGCGACATTGCGACCGCCGCACGAGCCAATGGCTATGTCGTGATTTCTCCGGAGAAGAGCACGATTGCAGCGGGGGAATGGGTGCCAGTTCTGTTGCGCTGAGGGTCGTCAGAAAGGTCACCGCCTCGATTCCCAATGTAAGATAGAGACCTCGCAAATGCCTAAGAAGCTCTCCCATTACGACGGCTCAGGGCGAGCCAGCATGGTGGACGTCTCGGCTAAGGCCGCTACCCGGCGTGAAGCTGAAGCCAGCGCATATGTGCTGCTGAAACCTGCCGTCCTCAAAGCGTTGCCGAAAAATCCGAAAGGCGACCCCCTCGAAGTGGCACGTCTGGCAGGAATTATGGCGGCCAAAAAAACCGCGGATCTCATTCCCATGTGTCACCCGCTCCCGCTGACCCACGTTGATGTGAATATGCGGCTATGCGAGAATGGCGTCGCTATTACCTCAAAAGTTACCACGACGGCAGCGACCGGCGTGGAAATGGAAGCCCTGATGGCCGCCAGTGTGGCCGCGCTCACCGTGTACGATATGTGCAAGGCTTTAGACAGGGGAATTGAAATTCGCCAAATCGTGCTCAACTGTAAATCTGGCGGAAAGAGCGGAGACTATGTCCGTCCAGGCAAAAAGACCTAGACCCTCGCATGCCGAATAACGTCAAAGTCCTTCTGGTCGACGATAATCCGATGGTCCTGGGAATGTTGCGCGGTGCACTGACTCCGCTGGCCATCGTCACGACCGCGAACGACGCCGCCGACGCGCTTGTGAAAGCCGTAGAAGACACACCCGACTTGCTGGTCTGTGACTATCGAATGCCGGGGATGGATGGCCGTCAATTGGTAGAAAAATTGAAAAGCCGTTCGCGGACAGCCAGCATTGCGGTGATCCTGCTCGCCACTAAAACTGATATCAGCGAGAAGTTAGCACTGCAGGACCCGGTAGATGACTTCGTAGAAAAGCCATTCTTTCTGAAAGAAGCCACCAACCGCATCAAGCGCATCATCGACAAAATAGCATTGGAGAAGATGGCCAAGACCATGGCGTCGGATGGCGTTCTGCGCGGCAGCCTCTCGCAGATGAATGTCATTGACCTGGTGCAGTCGCTCGAAATGGGCCGTAAGAGCGGATCGCTGACGCTGACTAATGATGACGAAAAATGCGAAATGTATTTCAGCGAGGGCCAGGTAACCCATGCGTCGTATGGCTCTCTGACCGGTGACGCGGCTGTTTTCAAAGTCTTGCGTTGGACCGGCGGCAATTTCCAGATCAACTTCGAAGCCAAGACAAAAGAACAGACCACCACACTTAACACCCAGGGCCTGTTGATAGAGGGACTCCGTATGCTCGACGAATCCAAACGCGAGAGCGGCGGGACTGCGGGAGAAGAGGAAGATGTCCTCCTCGACACCTGAGGCCCCGACTGCTGCCGTACTCACGGTTAGCGACTCGTCTGCACGCGGCGAACGATCGGATCTTTCTGGGCCAGCGGTAGCGGAAGTCCTCGGCAAAGCCGGTTTCTCCGTGGTGGCCGCGGAAGTTAGTTCGGACGATCAAGCACTGATTCAGCAGGCAATCACGCGACTCGCGAAGAAAGCACGCTTGGTTGTTACAACCGGCGGTACAGGGATCGCTAAGCGGGACGTCACTCCCGAAGCCACCAGCGCGGTTTGCGAGCGCCTAGTGGAAGGAGTTGCTGAAAAGATGCGCTTTGAGGGCGGAAAAAAGACGCGGTTTGCGGCGCTCAGCCGCGGCATTTGTGGGGTGCGAGGTGAATCCGTGATCTTGAATGTGCCTGGCAGTCCAGCCGGAGCAGTCGATTCACTGAAGGCAGTGATTGATCTCATGCCGCATGCGCTGCAGTTATTGAGTGGAAACACGAAACACCAGTGAACGGCACTCCCTCGGAGTTTTGTCACGCAAGATTCCTCCCAATCGTGTAACATCATCTGACTTTTGCTTCCCGCTCTATCCGCCACCAGGTCTTCATTCCCAAGTCGTTGAAGGGAAATTTTTGAATCGGAGAAAAAGAGATGAAAAAGCACAATTTGAGAGTGCTCGTCGTAATTCTAAGTCTCGCGGCTTCGGCATGGGCGCAGTCGCTTACCCAGGCAGACCGCGATCGCGCGATTAAATATCTGGAAAGCACCAGGCAAGGCGTGCAGGATGCTACTGCAGGACTTTCCCCGGCTCAATGGAATTTTAAGCTGGCGCCGGACCGCTGGTCCGTTGCTGAAGTGACCGAGCATATTGCCGCTGCCGAAGATTTTCTTCGGGGAATGGTCACCGATCAGGTAATGAAAGCGCCGTCGCGGCCTGCCGGGGAAGACGTGAAAGCTATCGACGAGATGGTGCTGACCGCCGTCCCCGATCGCACTCACAAGGCACAAGCTCCCGAGCCGCTCAAACCGACAAATCGCTTTGGCTCGCCCGAGGGCTCGTTGAAGCATTTCGTCGAGAGTCGCGAGCAAACCTTAGACTTTTTAAAGAAGCATGATGACCTGCGCGACCACGCGTCGGACGGTCCGATGGGAAAAAAGCTAGATGCTTACGAATGGATTCTCTTCGTTGCCGCGCACAGCGACCGCCACACCAAGCAGATCAATGAAGTAAAAGCCGACCCGAAATTCCCCAAGAGCTAATGTGCATCCAGCAGAGACGCAGCTTACTGCGTCTCTGCCGTCCTTGTGCGCTTTCGCGTACACTGCCCACTTAAGTTTTGAAAACCATCAAGCACATCATCTCGCGTTATTTCGTCTTTCTCTGGGCGTTGTTGAAGCCTCTGGGCGCCTGGGGTGTTTTCGCGATTGCCGGCATTGACGCTTGTTTCTTCGGTTTGCCATTGGACGGCGTCGTCGCCGGCTACGTGTACCAGGACCGCTCACGTTTCCTGTTGTATGTATTCATGGCTTCGGCAGGATCCGCTCTAGGCAGCATCGTTCTGTATGTAGTCGGCTACAAAGGCGGAGAAGAACTACTGCGGAAACGGGTTTCGCCAGAGCGCTTCGAAACAATCCATCAGCTATTCGAAAAACATCCGGTTTGGGGATTGGTGATCCCCGCAATGTTACCGCCTCCAACGCCGTTCAAACTTCTCACCCTGGCAGCCGCAGTCTCCGAAATGAAGTTAAGCCACTTCCTGTTGGCTATTTTCGCCGGTCGCTTTTTACGCTTTCTTGGAGTGGCTTGGCTCACCATGGAGTATGGACCGGACATCGTTCGTGTCTCCGGCACTTTGTTTCGCCAGCACCTTCATTGGGTACTGGCCGCGGTCGCGGCCGGACTGGTGATCTGGTTGGTGGTTCGGCGAATCAGGCGAAAAAAGAATTCAAAAGGAAGCCAAGTCGAGAAACCCAAGCAAGGAATTCCCTAGGCTGCTGCCGCGCGGTTAGATCCCTTGCGGAAGGCGCCAGCCAGCGCGTGGATCACCACCGGCGTCGCGAACATGAGGCTGGTAAAGAGCAGGTCGCCCGCAACGCCCCGGCGGAAAAACGGCAGACCGGCAGCATAGGATTCCATCACGCCCGCGAAATTCTTCGGATACATATCAAACGCTGCCCAGACCGCTAAGTTGCTTAGCAGGAAGAATGAAACCGAACTAGCCAGGGCAGCGCCAATCACCCGGAGTGGTTTCGCATTGTCCTGCAGTTTGGTGCCCAACCACAGGATGGCTGCGTACCAAGCCCAGGTGACCAACTGGTCCCAGGTAAACACGTAACCGTAGACCGCCTTCGTAAGAATTACGTCAGACACGGCAAGCAGCACTAGCGGCATCCATAACTGGCGGCGAGGGCCGCGGGCTCCGAAAAACAGCAGCGATGCAGCAACCGGCGTAAACGACAAAGGATGCGGAAGGAAACGCACGGCTATGGCAAGCACCACAAATAAGTAGGGCAGCATGATTACCTCGTCAAGGTGACGCAATGATTGTGGCGCGCCCAGGCTTCGGCGTCAAGTTCCAGAGCATCGCCAATAGAGATCTGGCGCACGGACTTCCATTTCAATCCGGCACCTGGAACCCGAACCACTCGCGCATGACCTTCAAGTTGCGGTCCAATTGCACACCAGCGCTGAGAGGACTGTGTCCCGTTCGTCCCGGATAATCAAATCGGAGGTCTGTGAAGCGAACGATGTAACCGGGCCCAGGTAAGACTTCTTGGCGGCCAGCGTTACCGGCGTTTCCTCGGGTTTATAACGAATGCGCATCTGGCCTTCTGGATCTACATCGGGAACGGAAGAGTCGACCAGCATGGTCGCAAAAAAGTTTCGCGTCTCGACCACCCCGTACCAGCGAAACGGATTAATCCAAGACGGATAGGCGGATGCACGCAGGGGCTCCGCGCCCTCATACACGCGGGCTTCCAGTGCGTTGACAGCGCGGCGGTGCTCGTAATCCCTGACACCCCAGACCGCCACCACGCCTGCAAGCGCCAGAGTTGCCGCCAATCGTCCCTGAGGACCTTTGCGTCGTACTCCGATTTCATCATTAATCAGAGAAAAAAGAACCGGCAGCAGCAAGCCTGTGACTAAAAGAATGAGAATGGTCGGTTCTACGATGAAAACGATGTGCCAGGAGTACCACTTCTCCAAGAACGGCCAAAACGGACGTACACCGTAATGGTTGGTGAAGTCCAGCAGGATGTGAGTCAGCCCCGCCAAATAAGCAAACACGAAAAGCAATCCCCACCGCGGCGGCAGGTTCGGATCTTTGATTTTTCGTCCACGCAGCCTCCACCACAGGTACACAACTCCTACGATCATGGCCGAGACGAAAAGCAGTCCCAGGAATGAATGGGTGAAGCCGCGGTGGTGGGCAAAGCCAAATACACGTCCCTTTAAGTTACCCAACACGTCGATGTCGGGCGCTTCCGCCGCTAACGTCAGTGTTGCCGTAGCCAGCGCTGTTTTGCGATTCAGCCCAGCTCGTGCCAGACACGCGCCGGTCAGAAAATGAGTGATAGGTTCCAAAAGTTAGCGGCGCCTTTCTGTGTGCAATACGAAGACGTTTAGATGTGTACCCGGTGATTCCCGACGCAACGCCGTGGAGTTCGGATCGCGACGGCGTCTATGTTGCATGAGACTCAGGTACCAGCAAAGTCACCGCATCCGGTACCATGGAAATTTCAGCCGGTAGTGTACCCAACAATTCACCATCGGCCTGCACCAGAATTCGCGTGGATTCCCGATGGTTCGCTAGTGGACGGCAGATCGCCTCGGAACTATCAACAAGCTCAATCCCTTTGACGTTCCGGTTCATCCGAAAAAACCTTTGCATAATGTAGCGAAGGTACGCCAGCCTGCTGCTGGTGCGGAACAATACAAGTCGCAGATTGTCACGATCCAGCGACGCGCCAGGAGCAAGCTCATGCAACGGACCGCCGAAGTCTCGAATCCGTACGGCCAACAATTGCGAAACTTCCGTTTTGTGAGTCTGCCGGCGATCCTTCTCAGAGAGTTCAACCGTGAAGTAATCCATTTTGTGAGTAAGCCACAAGCGGGTTGCTTGAGCATAGTACGCGCCCATCCCGAGTCGGAGTTTCAGCAGCGGATTCAACTTGTAGAACAGATGCGCGTCCACCCCAATCCCCAACGCGACGGTGAAATACTTTGAGCCTAGCTTTCCAGAGAAGTCCTGGTACCTCACTTGACCAACTGCTATGCGGCGTGGCGTGGCGGTCAAAGCGGCACGGGCCGCGGCAGCGGCCGAAAGTGGCAGGCGCAGATCATGGGCCAGCGCATTGCCCGTACCCAAGGGAATGACGCCCAAGGCGAGAGAACTACCGACCAACCCCTGTAAAACATCGTGCACAGTACCATCGCCGCCGCAGGCGAAGACTGCTTCACAACCTTCGGCGACCGCTTGTCGCGTTTGTTCGGTAGCGTCAGCGGCGCTGCGGGTGGCCGTCACCGAAACTTCAACGCCGGCATTTCGCAGAATGCCTACCGCAATCTCTACATCAGCCAAGCGTCGCCCTCTGCGCCGACCAGACAGAGTGTTGTAAAGAAGAGCAGCTTTGCGCATGGAATCTTTCGGATTGTAAATGCAGGAGTGGATCAACGTGCGGAAGGCGGTGAATCCCGTAACCTGATTGCACGTTTTCGGGCTTTTGAATAAGCTATTCTAGTTTCCAGGCTTTTTAACTTAACAACTCCCCTCACGTTTCAAGGAGGACCATCTTCATGAGATACGTTTGTTCTGCTCTGGTCGTAGTAATGCTTTCGGGCATCACCGTCGCCCAACAACATCCTGCGCATAATCAGCCCCAGCCGGCAACCCTGATGTCGGGGTTGGGAGACTTACATCATCCCGTCTCCACCAGCAATCCCGAAGCGCAGAAATTCTTCGATCAGGGATTGCGCCTGATCTTCGCTTTCAACCACGACGAGGCTGCGCGTTCATTTAGTCGCGCTGCTGAACTCGATCCCAAACTGGCCATAGCTTACTGCGGCGTCGCCGAAGCCGTGGGCCCGAACTACAACGACCCGGCAAGTGAAGACCGCTTCAAGCAAGCGCATGAAGCCATTCAGAAGGCCGTCGATCTCTCTGCGAACGCATCGCCGAGCGAGCAAGCCTACATCCAGGCCATGGCAAAGCGTTTTCCCGCAGACCCAAAATCAGATCTCAAGCGAGCAGCAGAAGACTATCGTGACGCCATGCGCGAAGTGGTCAGCAAATATCCCGACGATCTCGATGCCGCCACTTTGTTCGCAGAATCAGGCATGGATTTACATCCCTGGGGTCTTTGGAATTTGGATGGATCTCCGCGCGAGGGTACGGAGGAAGTAGTTTCCACATTGGAATCCGTCATCAAGCGCGATCCCAACCACATGGGTGCGGTTCACTACTACATTCATGCGGTAGAAGCCTCCGCGGCGCCGCAACGCGCCCTAGCTGGGGCCAACCGTCTGGCGTCCATGGCTCCAGCCGCGGGACACTTGGTACATATGCCAGCGCATGTTTACATCCGCACTGGCGACTATGAGGCTGCGATCCAGACCAATGAGAAAGCGGCGGCGGCCGACCGGGCATACATGCAGAGCAGCGGCGCACAGGGCATCTACCCTGCAATGTATTATTCTCACAACCTGCACTTCATCGCGGCGGCTGCAAGCATGAATGGGAACTACACCGAAGCCAAAAAAGCCGCAGATATGTTGTCCGCGCACGTGGGACCGCATGTGAAGGATATGCCTCCACTGGAGGCTTTTATGACCGTCCCCATGGCAGTGAACCTCCGTTTCCAGAGATGGAATGAAATTCTGAACACTCCTCAGCCCAACGCTGACATGAAAGTCACCACAACCTACTGGCATTTCGCGCACGGCATGGCGCTGGCTGCCACTGGAAAAACCAGTGATGCGGAGGCCGAGTATAAAGCCCTGGAAGGCGTTCGTGACGCTACCCCCGCGGACGCAATATTCGCCATGCCTTTCAACAACAAGACGAAGGATATCTTGACCATTGCGACGGATGTCTTGGGAGCCAAGATCGCCTTGGCGAAGAAAGATAATGCCAGTGCCATCACACTGCTTCGCCACGCTGTCGACACACAAGACAAGCTGAATTATGGCGAACCCCCGGATTGGTTTTCGCCGGTGCGAGAGTCCCTGGGCGCGGCTCTACTTATGAACGGCGATGCCGCGGGCGCAGAAAAAGTATTCCGGGCAGATCTCGATCGCAACCCACGCAATCCTCGTTCTCTTTTTGGATTGCAGCAAGCGCTGAAATCACAAGGCCGGAATTACGACGCTGGTTTCGTCCAGAAAGAATTCGACGCTGCCTGGAAAGGCGGAAGCGTTAAATTGAAAGTCGAAAATCTGGTGTAATGAGGATAAAGAGGGCCGGCTGCAAACCGGCCCCTTCTTTATTCGAAGAAGTTCTTACTGCGCGCTGGTCGTGGTTTTTGTAACTTTGGCGCCGGCTTTGGTGTACTTGATGGTCATTTGCCGCTTCATCGGACCGCCATCCTGCGATCCATCTATCGTCATAGTGAAGGATGATGGCTTAATGTCGGTGTAGACTTCCTTCATCGCCATCTTTTTGCCCATCATTTCCTGCTCGTCATTGAACACAACATCGTTGCCTTCCCACTTGCCCAAACCATTCGAAGCACTGCAGCCGTTGGGACTGGTGTTGTCGCACCAGACGCTCTTGAAGCCATTGGCTTTTTCGTCCCACCAAAAGACTCCGTGGCCGGCAAAAGCTCCCATACCGCCGCGCGAGTGGTAATCTTCGGTCACAGAAAGGCCTCCCGGACCCTTTTTTATGATCGCGGTGCCGTGGCCTTTGCCGCCCTTGGGCATCATCTCGCTGACTTCAAAGTCTTCACTCGTGTTCCATATTCCGACAATCTTGTCGGCCAGTTTCTCTATCTGCGGCGAGGGCTTTGGCATGGGCATGCCTGCCGGCATTTCCGACTTAGTGGACGCTTTCTTAGCATCCTTGTGCTTTGTTTGCTGCGAGGCCACTCCGACACACAGTAGCAACATGATCAGTAGCGGCATGAAATGGATGTGTTTCATAGGACCTCCTGAAATTGTGTTTAACATCAGGGACAGAACGCACAGCACTATAGCGCAGTCGACTCAATTTATTCCGAAAAATTCTTCCACATCTTGCAGTGCGATGGTCCTGCGATAATCCGGCAAGCTCTCCAGAAAAACTTTTCCATACGCCTTTTTCAGTATGCGATTATCGAGCAATACCAGCAGGCCGCGATCCTGTAGCGACCGGATCAGCCGTCCGAAGCCTTGTTTCAGCGTGATCACCGCCGCCGGCACTTGATATTGGTAGAACGCATTGCCACCCTCGGTATCGATTGATTTGACCCGGGCCGCCACCACCGGATCGCTAGGCACGGCAAACGGCAGCCGATCGATAATTACACAGCTGAGTTGCTCGCCTTGCACGTCCACCCCTTGCCAGAACGAAGACGTGGCAAAGAGAACCGCATGCGGCGTGAGGCGAAATTCTTCGAGCAGTGCGCTTTTTGGGGCGTCGCCCTGAAGGAACATCGGGAATTCCAGTTCCCCTAGCAGTCGTTGATAGACGTCCTTCATCTGCGCGTAGCTGGTGAATAGCACGAATGCGCGCCCGCGAGTGATCTCAAGCACTCGCCGAATACGGTCCGCAGCCTTTACCGCAAATTGTGGCGTGCGTGGATCGGGCAAATCCGGAGGAACGTAGAACAACGCCTGACTCTGGTAGTCGAAGTGCGAGGGCAGTACCAGTTCTCGCGTATGCTCGAGCCCCAATCGCCGCCGCATATATTCAAATCCCGCGCCCACGGCCAGCGTGGCCGAAGTCAGCACAGCGCACTCCAGCGTGTCGAACAGGCAAGATTTCAGAATCGGTGCAACGTCAATCGGGGTGGCTTGCAGAAAAACATTTAGCCGCTCGCGGCCACCACGGCGGCGCTCGATCCAGAAGACGGTGTTGCGGTCTTCGGACTCCATCAGGAATCCGAACTGGAAATGGATTTCCCCCGCCCGCCGTACGAAATTGAATATTTCCTCCGGCTTCGAAGGCAAGTTCTCGAGTTCCGAGCTCAAGCGTTGCAACGACTGCTGCAGGGCGAGGAACTCATCCCCGTTTTCTTCCAGGAACTCGCGCCGGTTATCGAAAGCAAAACGGCCTTCGCCCTGCGGCAGTAGGGAGAAGAAAATCTGGGCCCTCTCACGCACGCTCTTCAATGCCCCCGAAAGAGATGCCGAGAGCATATGATTCCGCTGCAGTGAAACTTCTACGTCGCGGCAGAGTTCTTCCACTCGCGTGTTGCTGAGCGAAATTCCGAAATAACTTCCAGCGACGTCTTCCAGTTCATGCGCCTCGTCGAAGATCACCGTGCATACATCGGGCAAAATACCGGCATCAGGCGCATTCTCGGCATCGCCCGCCGATGCATTTCCGTAATAAAGCAGCGATCCCATTCGCTGCATTTTTGCCCTAGACAGGTATCCGCGCGCGCATCCAATTTGAACCACAACGCACTGGCCTCAGGCAGCGTGGACAATTCCGCCCGGTCTCCGGTATTGGTTGTCTTCTCCCACGCCGCTATCGCCCGATATTGCTCGATTTCTTCCAGTCCGCTAAGCACGGGCTGTCCGGTCAGGTCGTAAAGTTTCTTGCGACATAAATAATTGTTGCGGCCCTTTATGTAGCAGACATTTAGCTTCCCCTCGCCATTGGGAAAAAGCGCTTGCTCGAGAAATGGGATATCTTTGTGAAAGAGCTGTTCCTGGAGATTCTTGGTTCCAGTGGAGATGATCACGCGCTTGCCCGACCTGATGACAGGAACAAGATAGGCCAGCGTCTTTCCGGTACCCGTGCCGGCTTCCACGATCAGATGCCGCTTTTCTTCGAGCGCCCGCCCGACGGCTTCGGCCATTTGAAGTTGTCCTCGGCGGAATTCATATGCTGGATGGGTGCGCGAAAGCACGCCACCGGGTGCGAAGAATTGATAAAGAGAGACGCTCTTGTTGCCGATGGCAGGGACTGATGATTGGGAGGTAGAAGCCACGAAGTCACTATAATAGCTCCACAGACCACATAGCCACAGGCGACTCGCCTGTGCGCCTTTGACTTTGACCCGCCCCACCTACAACTCGCCATCAGCTACAGCCGTCGCCGCCGGGATACCGACGTTGGCGATTGTCGGGCGCCCCAACGTCGGCAAGTCCACGCTCTTCAATCGAATCGTAGGTTCGCGACGCGCCATCGTCGGCGACGAGCCTGGCATCACTCGCGATCGTCTCTACGGCGAGGGCGAATGGCGTGGCCGCAGCCTGCGCGTGGTTGATACCGGCGGCATTGTTCCCGAAGAAAAAGATTTCATGCCTGCGGAGATTTACCGCCAGGCCAAGGTCGCGCTCGAAGAGGCCGACGCCATCATCATGGTCGTGGATGGGCGCACCGAACTCGCCGCCCCCGATATCGACCCCGCCCGCCAGTTGATTCGTGGCGGCAAGCCGCTTTTCCTCGCGGTTAATAAAGTCGATACCGAGAAACAACAAAGACTGACCGACGAATTTCATCGCCTAGGGATCAGAAAGCTGTTTCCTGTCTCCGCCGAACACGGTCGAGGGTTGGACGATCTGCTCGACGCAATTGTAGAAACCCTGAAACTGGAAGCAGTGAAACCTGAGCCCAAAGCGGAACGCGACGCAGAAGAAGAAGTCGCCGTCGAGCCGCGTGAAGTCAAGGTCGCCATCATCGGCCATCCCAACGTAGGTAAATCTACGCTACTGAACCTGCTCACTGGAAGCTCACGTGCGATTGTTTCGCCCGTCCCCGGTACCACACGTGACGCGGTGGACGAAATCGTGAAGCGCGATGGGAAAAGTTTTCGCTTCATCGATACCGCCGGGATTCGCCGCAAAGGCAAAACCCATATGATGGCGGAAAAGCTTTCGGTGGTCATGGCCCGCAAACATCTCGAAGGCGCCGATATCGCGTTGCTGGTGATTGACGCCACCGAAGGTGTCAGCGCCCTCGACGCGGCGATCGCCGGTTATGCGCATGAGAGTGGACGCTCCCTCATCATCATCGTGAACAAGTGGGACTTGGTCATCGCCGGGGACAAAAGTACCTCCAGGCATACCAAAGCCGCGCGCATGCGGGATAGCAAACGGCCGGCCGATCGCAGCGCTTATGAGGAAAGACTGCGGGATGCATTGAAGTTCCTGAATTACGCACCCGTGTTGTTCGTATCCGCAGCCACCGGGGTTGGCACCGAAAAGATTTTCCCCGAGCTAGAACACGTCGCGAGTGAGCGCCGCAAGCGCATTGGAACGGGAGAGATCAACCGCTTCATCAAGCAGGTGGATTTCGACCGCGCTTCGGTACCGGCTCGTCAGCAAGTAAAGATTTATTACATGACCCAGGCTTCCGTGGCGCCGCCAACCTTCGTGCTGTTTACCGACCACCAGGTAAAACTTCATTTTTCCTATCAGCGATTCATAGAAAATCAGCTTCGCCGTGCCTTCGGATTCGTAGGCACCCCGATCTGGATTAAGAATCGTTCCCGAGATTGAGTTCAGTATGAGCTGGGCTCGGGTGACAGGAAGGGCGGCGGCGCTGGCCGAAGCACAGCATCCAGCGCCCGATAGCGCGCTGCGAAAAAGTAGATTGAATATGCCGGAAAGAACACAATCGCAGGCACTGAAACCAACGAAACCACATACAAAATAAACGCGAGCAGGAAGCTTCCTATCACCACTGCCAGCGTGATGGTGTACAAGTTCCAATGTAGTCCGCCGGACTTCCCCATCAAAACCAGCACTGCCCCCACGCCGCCGATAGGAATCAGCGTTAGCAGGATGATAATCATGGCTGCAATTCCCACGATCACCGCGGCCCCAATCGACATCACAATCTTCATCCCCAAGTAGCCGGCGTACCCGCCTTTTTCCGATTTCAGCATGGGCAGTAACCGCCGCCACGCTTCCATCGGGCCGATGTCCTCCAGCGCCATTTGCGGGACGATGAAGTCTTTGCTGAACACGAGTACTATCAGCCATAAAACAACGAAGGTCGTCACCAGAAAAAACAGGAGCACGCCACCCAGGATGAGAGGAACCATATGTTGGCTGGATTGTTTGAGCCAGCCCACAGCCAGCGCGAATGTCGCCGGGATTCCAACCAGGATCGTCAGTCCCACCATCATCGCCAGGAAAAGCAGGAGTTGCCAGGCGAAGTAGCGCAAGCCCGGCTTTTGACGGCGGTTCCAGTACTGCCGGATCTCGCACTGTTTCGCGACCACGCTATCGAACAGCACAAAGCGCATCACGCTGTTCACATAGATGAACAACACCCACAGCACGAGTACGGCGACAACCAGCAACGCAATCAATGCTGCGTATGCCACGGGATTCATCGCGGGTAAGCCGAGCTCCAGAAATCGTTCCCCACCTGACGTCCGCGTGGGCATCTGGAAATTGCCGCCGCTGCAACCTCCGGAATGAACCTCACCCGCCAGAAATCCCACCAGCGCCAGTTTTGCCCATTGACTGGCTCGAAAAGGCTCAATGAGTTGTTTTTTTGTGTGCTGAAACGCAGGGCTGATCGCATCCACGGCGGAAATTGGCACGCGTACACCTCAAATCCGGATGTGGAGCAAGGTACTGCGAAGGCGGGGCGCGGTCAATTGGATTCTGAATAAGAATCTAGACGTCGAGCACTCAGCATTCAGCACTCAGCATTCAGCCGCATGGGCTGAGTGCTGACGGCTGAGTGCTGAATGCTTTTTGGCCAATGACCAACGCCTGCCCTTGCCAGCCAACCATCGAATTCTCGCAACCCGAGCTCACACTGCCTGCGATGCCTTTCCTGACGATCCCGAACTTTTTGCTGCAACGGGGGCAAGAGGTCGAAGGTGATATTTACCGGCTGAAATCTCTTCGCGTCCGCCTGAGTGATGTAGTGCACCAAGGATCCGAACGCGCTTGCTCGCGGAGGAGAAACCAGTTCTGCGCCACTACCGAGCGCTGACGCCTGAATCCCGGCCATCAGTCCCGTGGCAATGGACTCGACATAACCTTCCACCCCGCAAATCTGTCCGGCAAAAAACACTCGCTTATGCACTTTCATCTGCAAAGTATCGAGGAGCAGAGTGGGTGAGTTGATGTATGTATTGCGGTGAATCTGCCCGTAGCGCAGAAAGCGAGCGCTTTCCAATCCTGGAATCAATCGCAGTACGCGAGCCTGCTCCGCGAATCTCAAATGGTTTTGAAATCCCACCAGGTTGTAAGAATCCGCGCGCAAGTTCTCCTGCCTCAATTGCACCACGGCATAAGGACGACGTCCAGTTCGAGGATCGATCAGCCCAACCGGTTTCATGGGGCCAAACCGTAGAGTGTCCCGTCCTCGACGCGCGATCTCCTCGATCGGCAGACAGCCTTCAAAATAGTTCAGCTTTTCCCATTCCTTCTCCTCGACTGGCTGCGCGGCGAGCAATGCATCATAGAAACGGTCGTACTCTTCGCTAGTCATTGGACAATTAATGTAATCCGCTGAGCCCTTGTCGTAGCGAGCCGCCAGATAGACCTTCGACATATCAATAGAGTCCGCCTCGACTATCGGGCTAATCGAATCGTAGAAGTATAGGTTCGCTGTTCCTTCCGAAGATTCGCTGAGCCGTGCGATCTCTCTCGATAGCGCGTCGCTGGTCAACGGCCCGGTCGCAATAATCGTGATCTGCTCTTCGTCGATCCTGCAAATTTCTTCCCGCCGGATCGTAATCAAGGGCTCGCGCGAGATGGTCTCCGTGACTTTAGCCGCGAAAGTCGCCCGATCCACGGCCAATGCGTGGCCTGCCGGGACAGCGCATTCTTGCGCAATCTCCATCAGCAGCGATCCCGCGAGGCGCATTTCTTGTTTCAAGAGCCACGGAGCGGTGTTGACGCTATCGGACTTGAATGAATTCGAGCACACCAGTTCGGCGAACTGGTCAGTCTGGTGGGCCGGAGTCGAGCGCACGGGCCGCATCTCGCACAATTCGACACTCATCCCACCCCGCGCGCACTGCCAGGCGGCTTCCGATCCAGCCAAACCGGCCCCGATGATGCGTATCTTAGCCATTTTCTAGAGGGAAGACTTTCGCTCTGAGATCGCGAGCATCAAGCGCTACGACGAATCTGGCGCCTCAAGTTATTATACGAAGAGTCTCTGTCCGCGGAGGACCTATGGCGCGAATCTCACTAATTCAACCCGAGCAAGCTTCGCCCGAAGTGAAAGAAATCTACGACAAGCAATTGCGTGGCAAGCCCGGCAATGTACAGAAGGCGCTGGCACACCGGCCGGAAGCACTTAAGAGTTTTCTGGCTTTCTACTCCAGTGTGGGTCGCTCACTCGAACGCAAACTTTACGAGCTCATTTACATTCGCGTCTCGATGATCAATAACTGTCACTATTGACTTCAGCACCATCTCGCTTCGTCGAAGCGAGTAGGCCTCACGCCTGAGGACTGGAACGCGCTGAAGCAAGCTGACTATCCACGATTTGGCGAAAAAGCACAAACTGCGCTCGCCTATGCGGAAAAGTTAACGCGGACTTCGTCCAAGATCACGGATTCCGATGTGGCAGGACTGACCAAGCACTTTCCAGATGCCGAAATCGTGGACCTGCATCTGCTGGTTGGACTGGCCAATCTTACCAACCGCTTCACTGACCCGCTGGGTCTCGAACTGGAGTTTGCAGAAGAAAAGATTTGACAATGATTCGAACGCGAGGTGCTAACAGAACCCTTCACCGAATTATCCGCGGAATCGTGCTTCTGAACTTTATACTTCTAGTAGTGGACAGCAATGCGCTTCCCAGCTTCCAGGACCTCATCAGGCGCAACCAATTCGTCACTCCTCTGTCCTACTGGGTCGAGATCTCAATCCTCTCGGTAATTGGTCTTCTGCTCGTTCAACCAATCCTGCGGGCCTACCAAAGGGCGAAGACCCCCAAGGACAGCCTCACTTTGATTGATAAAGCCTTTTTGGCTGATCTGCTACTCCTTTTACTTTGGATAACCGCATTGTTCGTGGCAGCGGCCCGTTCCGGGGCAGGAGCCTCGGGATAGTCGTACCTGGGGCCGAAGCGGAGCCTTTTCTCACCATTTCGCTGAGGGTCGCAAGTGCTACAATATTGCAAATAAGCAGGGCTCTTCGCTCTCTCGAACAGATATACAATGCAAAGCGGATTGGGGTCTTTTATGTCAGTCGTTCGTCTTAAATTCGGGTTTCTGGTTGTAACTTTTGCCCTTTTAGCTAGTTCGTCGTTTGCCGCACAGAAGCCATTGTCATCCAAGCGCAGGGTAAAGCAGGTGCAACCCGCGCCTACGCCACAGCCCACACCCCAACCAGTCCCGCCGCCTCCTCCTTCCACACTGGAGCAGCTGCCCACCTCAGCGCCGCAGGTCTCATTTCAGAATGGGCAGTTGATGATCGTCGCTCATAACTCCACGCTCGGGGACGTCCTCCGAGCCGTCCGAAATCAGACTGGCGCCAACGTAGAAATCCCGGCCAATGCCACCGAGAGGGTGGTGGGCCGCTTTGGCCCAGGCCCAGCGCGCGATGTTCTGGCATCGCTTCTAAACGGATCACATTTCAATTACGTGATGCTCGGCTCAGCGACCAACCCCAACGCACTCGATCATGTAATCGTCACCGGCAAAGCGGGTGACGTAACCGCGCCTGCCTCCCCTTCTCAACCCAATGGCGGGAATCAATCGATGGCCTCCCAGCCTCAAGGCATGCCGCCGGGGGTGGTTCCTCCTGGGCAGGAAACCCAAGAGATGAACGAAGAGTTTTCCGAGGAGAATCCCGGGACGGAGGATCAAGCCGACCAGACCAATCAGGCGGATGGCCAGCAAGAACAGCAGCCAAATGGTCAGCCGGCAGTTAAGACTCCAGAACAGCTCTTGCGGGAACTCCAGCGCCAGCAGCAGCAACAGCAGCCACAGCAGCAGGCACAGCCACAGCAGCCCGGAGCCCCACAGGGTTTTCCAGTTCCCCCTGGCCAGGCTCAACCACAGCCGCAACCGCCGCCGCAACCGCCGCCGCAGCCCCCGCAGGATTAAGGGTCCAACCGAGGCTTGCGGACGCAGAGCGGAACCGCGGGCAGTCTAGCAGGTTTGCTGAATTAAAAACCAGGAGCAAAGTTGTAGCCCAGGGAAATGCCGAAGCGTGTTGCTCGTCCCGAACTGAACTCAACATTGTTATGGACGAGATACAGATGGGCCTCGGGGCGCACGAAAAAGTGACCGTGGGCATAAAACCGCAAGCCACCACCGAAATGGCCCAGAAAGTGATTGGTACTGACGTAGTTTGTGCATCCGGTAAAGCCGCAGGTGGTGAAGGGCTGATAGGCGCGCAAGCTTTCCACCCCGATGCCGGCCATTAATTCAGCGGCCGCAAACTTTCCCAGTTTCGGAACATAGATTCCGTTGAAGTCCCAAAATATAGGACGGTAGGGCTGATACGCACCGTAGATGGCTCGACTGGCTCTCCATGCCACTTCGCCACCAACTCCCAAACGCCCTTTAAATAAAAAGTCTCCGCTGAAGCTGGGGTAAGCCCCACCGCTCAATGATTGCGGCGCGTAGTTGCCCGTAGCGCTCGATGCAGAAGGCGCGGTCAATGTACCCACGCCGAATGCCGCGTCAAACTCCTGCGCTTGAGCAGGTCTCTGCGTTAACAGGAACACACACAATCCGGCAATCACGATCAGCTTTTTCAAGGAAGCCTCCGGGAATCTAGAACCCTTAGATGCACCAACTCACTCTATTAGATATCTGGTCTCAGGTGCTAGGTCTCAGGTGGCAGCCAAACCACAACTCTGACGTCGAGAGATTGAGATCTGAATCGCGAGACCTAAGACCTGAACCCTGACACCTGAAGGGCGAGACAATGACAGCAAAATTTACGCCTACCATGCCAATTTCGCCGACCTACGGCTTCAAAACAGCCTCCCTCATGAGACGATAGAACTAACCCATGATCCAGTTATCAGCAGCCGGAAAACGATATGGCCACAAGCTCCTTTTTGAAGGAGCTGACTGGATGATCACGCCCCGCGACCGTGTCGGATTGGTCGGCGCAAATGGTACCGGCAAATCCACCGTCATGAAAATCCTGGCTGGGCTTGAAACCCTTGACTACGGCTCACTCAGCACCGCGAAGGGCATCAGCGCCGGCTACCTACCGCAAGATGGCCTCACGCTCTCCGGACAAACTGTGTTTGCCGAAGCCATGTCAGTCTTCTCCGATCTACGCGACATGGAACAGGAAATGGAGGACCTGACTGGCCGCATGTCGGAACTCGACCATTCATCGCCGGAGTACGACCAGGTCGCTGACCGCTATCACCGCATTCAACACGAATTCCAAATGCGCGACGGGTATGCGATCGAAGCACAAGTTGGAACCGTGCTCTCAGGATTAGGTTTCCCCAAAGAAGACTGGCATCGCCACACCGATGAATTCTCCGGCGGCTGGCAGATGAGGATTGCTCTCGCCAAACTTCTACTGCAACAGCCAAACTTACTCCTGCTGGATGAGCCCACCAACCATCTTGATCTTGAAGCTCGCAATTGGCTGGAAGAGTATCTTACGAATTATCCCCACGCCTTCGTTCTGATCTCCCACGACCGTTATTTCCTCGACGTGACGGTGAACAAGATTGCCGAAATCTGGAACAAGCGAATTCATCTTTACACCGGCAACTATGAGAAGTTTCTGGGGCAGAAAACGCAGCGCCTCGAACAGCTCCAGGCTGCATTTCGCAACCAGCGGGAACGCATCGAGCAGTTGGAGATTTTTATCAACCGCTTCCGCTACACCGCGACCAAAGCCAAGCAAGTGCAGAGCCGCATCAAGGAACTGGAAAAGATGGAGCGGATAGAAATCCCGCAGGAAGAGCGCACGATCCACTTTTCATTCCCCCAGCCCAAACCCAGCGGCCGCATCGTTGCCCAGTTTGCTGGCGTGGCAAAGTCCTACGGTCAGAAAGAAGTATTCCGCGACGTCAGCTTTATGATCGAGCGCGGCGATCGCATCGCGTTAGTGGGAGTAAACGGCGCCGGAAAGTCCACATTGATCAAGTTGCTGGCCGGAGTCGAACCGCTGACGCAAGGCGAATTTCGTCTCGGCCACAACTCCCAGCCCGATTATTTCGCCCAAGATCAATACAAGGAACTCAACCCCGACGCGCGCATCCTGGACGATCTTGGTCAAATCTCGACTCGTTCCACCCAGACTGAGCTGCGTAGCCTCCTAGGCTGTTTCCTTTTTTCCGCCGATGACGTCTTCAAGCGCATCGGCGTCCTTTCGGGAGGAGAGCGTAACCGTTACGCCCTGCTACGCATGCTGCTGCATCCTGCCAACTTCCTGTTGCTCGACGAGCCCACAAACCACCTGGATATCCGCGCGAAAGACGTTTTACTAGCAGCACTGTCGGACTACACCGGAACGGTAGTCTTCGTTTCTCACGATCGCTACTTCATCGACAAGCTCGCCACCCGAGTTTTTCACGTTGGCGACGGCCAGGTCGAAGTCTACCCCGGCAATTATGAGGATTATTTGTGGCGGAAGCAGGGAGGCGCTGAAACCCTGCAGAAAACCGTTTCTCTCCCCAGTGAAGCGCCGCCCACCAACGGAAACCAGAAGAGCGCCGGTGCTCAAACCAAGCGCCTGAATCCCATCAAGCGCAAGCAAATGGAACAACGCGTCCACGAACTCGAAGCCGACATCCACCGCCTGGAAGCTGGGATTACCGAATGCGAAGCTGCCCTGCAGACTTTCGTCAGTGCCGAAGAAACCGAGCGCCGTGGGCGTGAACTGCACCAACATCGCCGCGATTTACAGAATCGCCTAAGCGAATGGGAGCACCTGAGCGAAGCCCTCGGCGGGACTCCAGTCGTTGAAGGCATCAAGGCGCCTTAAGCTTTCCCTTCGTGTACCTTCATGTCCTTCGTGGTAAACGCCCTTTTCGTTCTCACAATCGGACACGTTCTTCCGTAACCTGCTCAATTACTTGCCCCCATGCGATATTGAGTTTGGCCACTGGCCGAAGTTATCCGAGACCCGCCGCTTGCGGTAGCGCCTCAAGTGCACGCCGCGCGGAGCCAAGGAAGGGCGAACCGATGTTGCAGTCACCAGAAAACAACTCTCAGAAATCTCAATTTTCCTCGAACCCAAATTCCTTCAACCCGGTCAAGACCGTCAGCCCGCCCATGGAGCAGGCAACGATCGGCCGTTCGCTGGTTATCAAGGGCGAGGTCACTGGATCGGAAGCACTCTATATCGATGGCAAGATCGAAGGCACCATCAACCTTGCCGACAACCGCGTCACCGTCGGACGCAATGGCATCGTAGCCGCCAATATCAGCGCCCGCGAAGTCGTAATCATGGGCAAGGTAACGGGCAACATCCAATGCGTCGACCGCCTGGACATCCGCAGCGAAGGGTCGCTGACCGGAGATGTCGTCACCCAGCGCATCAGCATTGAAGATGGAGCCTTCCTGAAGGGAAGCGTTCAGGTACGCGCCTCCGAGCACAAACACGACAAGGCGCAACAACAGCAGTCCAAGGCACTGTCCACAGAATCCGTTAAGCCTTCCACCGAGCAGCCCAAGGCCGCATCGGCAGTGGCCGGCCGCTAAAGGTTCCAACCGTTAGCAAAGGGGCACGTCTTTAGCGTGCCCTATTTCTTTTTGTTTTGATCCGCTTTCAAATCCAGCGCCGCGGAATTCATGCAGTAGCGCAATCCGGTAGGAGCCGGCCCGTCTTCAAAGACGTGCCCCAAGTGCGCATTGCATTTGGAACAACGCACTTCGGTGCGAACCATGCCATGGCTGGCATCGGTATGCGCTAGCACCGCACTCTCATCCAAAGGCCGCCAGAAACTGGGCCAGCCTGTTCCCGAATCAAACTTACTCTCAGAGCTGAACAACGGTTCTCCGCAACAGACGCAGTTATAGGTGCCCGGATCTTTGGTCTTCCAGTATTTCCCAGTAAACGCCGGCTCAGTTCCTGCCTTGCGCGTCACGTAATACTGCTCAGGTGACAACTGCTTCTGCCATTCTTCCTCAGTCTTCTTTACTTTTTCGGCCATTCCCTCTCTGTATTTGCTCATACTTTTTAGATCAATTCCGCTACCAAAGGATTCCGATTGCCAAACACAACGCGATTGGGATTGCGTCTTGGAATTCGTAAATCGTAAATCGAAAATCGTAAATCGTAAATTTCGGTTCCCTTGCTACTCTCTGAGCACCAAATCCCCCGCTCCAACATGGGCGTGAAGACGATATTTCCCGCCGCCGTGCTTGTCGAAGGAACGGAACAGACCACCCTTGGATACTCCAAAAGGCTGCGCATCCAGATCACCCGCGTTTACCGACGCATCCACATGGCCGTAGTCATCCGCTTTGCCCACACCAAGTATCATGTCACCAGCGTGAATCTCGACGTCCTTGTCGCCAGTGAGACCGTCGACCTCCAGGTCTCCAGCAGGCATGCGCAAGTACAGACCTGAGTTCTTTGGAACTTGGATCTTAATGTGGAAATCGTTATTGGGACCACCGCTGACTCGCAATTCTGCGTAGTTCCCGATGGTCTTTAGTCTGACCGTGACATCGTTGGTCTTACTTCCATTCTTGCCCGAGTAGTTAACTCGAATCTTTCCCCCGGAGACAAAATCAGCTTCAAAACTCTCTTTCCCAGTCTCCGTAACTTGAAGAGCTTTCCCCGCCCTTTCGTCGGCCGCAGCAACGCAGATGAGCGAAAACACGAGAAAGAAAACCAGGGAATTGCGTTTCATGGACACACCTCGAGAGAGCTACCCGTAATACGATAAGTTGCCGGCAGAAGTTCCGTAGCGCCGGCGTCCCCGCCGGCAACCGGAATCCCATCGGTGTCGCTCAAACAACACAGCCCATCACTTCAGCGCCGCCTGCAACCCGTCAATTAACTTCTGGACGTTCTTTTTACCCAAGGGCTCGAGTAATCCGCCCGCGACCGACATAAGTCGCCCAAATATTTGCGCTTCCCCTTGCCAAACGACTTTGGTTCCGCCCTCCACAGGCGAGAGATCGAATCCTGCCGTGAACGATACATTGCCACCGGCGACGCTCCCCTGTCCCTTATACTGCGCCCGCTTAGGCCGCTCCGCCTGAACCAGTTCCATCTTCACTTCCGCCAAACCTTTGATATACGCGATCCCTACGTTGACTTTCACCGTGAAATGGGTCGCGTCCTGCACGTTCATGCCTTGAAAATCAGGCAGCAGCGGTCCGAACTTCTTGGGGTCGGTGAGGAAGTCATAAACCTCTTCCGGCGGACGCTTGACCTCGAATTCGCCGTTAAACTTTATCGCCATGCGTCAGTCACTTTAGCTCGGATGTTGTGAAGTCTTGCTCTTCGTCCCGGTTGAATCTGAACTTTCCGATGGTGCTCCAATAGCACGGTAATTTCCACGATAGAACAGCAGCGGATCCCCCTCGCGCACCACCACATCTTCAACTTCGGCAATGAAGATAGTGTGATCGCCGGCGTCTTGCGCTGTGTGCAACCGGCACTCCAGGTAAGCGAGGGCGCCATAAAGCACTGGCGTACCATGCGCCGTACGGTCAAAGCGTGCGCCAGCCTCCTGCTCGGCGCGCTGATGGGTGTCGCCGGGGCGTGCATAATATTGCGAGATATTGCGTTGATTCTCCGCCAATACATTCACTCCGAAGCGCTTTTTTGAATGAAGATGGGCGTGAGTTCGCGCCTTGTGATCGACGCAGACCAGCACCAGCAGCGGATCTAATGACACCGACGTAAAAGCATTTGCCGTCATGCCGTGGACGTCGCCTTCGTAGTCCACGGTGATCACCGTAACTCCGGTGGCAAAGCAACCCATCGCTCTGCGAAATTCTGCCTGAGTAACACTCATCGGAAGGCTGAAGCCCCGGCCATCTTAATGGAGTTTAGGTGGGGCAGACTCTTTGCCCGCTCTCGCCCTTCAGAGTTTTATCACGCCAAGCACGAGCTGCACTATCGCCATTCAACGGCAACTGGGAACCCACAACAAGAATGTCGTAGCCGCTCTAATGTATTATTTCGGTGGTTGGTCTTACACAGCAGGCCAGCATGCCATTGAGCACAGTTGTTTCTGGTCACACTTAACTGTTTGCTCTATTTAGAGATTCAGGAAGGTTATCGCTTTGACTGTAGCGGCGACAACGTGCACGCATCACTTATCGCTAGATTCACTCCTGGACGAACTCCGCTCGGGATCACCAATCTCCGGCCAACAGGCATGCCAGCTGACTCGAGCTTCGGACGAGCAACTTCCCGCGCTGCTAGGCGCTGCATTAGAAGCAAAGCAGCGTTTCAAGCCTGGAATTATCACTTACTCGGGTAAAGTTTTTATTCCCCTGACTAACCTATGTCGCGATTATTGCGGTTACTGCATCTTCCGTCGCGATCCCGGACAGCCTGGCGCGCACACTATGACTCCCGAGCAGGTGCTCGAAGTCGCACGGGCTGGCCAGAAGCTAGGTTGCACCGAAGCTCTCTTCAGCCTGGGCGACAAGCCGGAGTTGGGGTTTCCGGAAATGCGCGAAACCTTGCGCCGTCTCGGATATCGCTCCACACTTCACTATCTGGAAGCCATGTGCGAGCTGATTCTGCGGGAAACCCATCTGCTGCCCCATCCCAATCCCGGTCTGCTTAGTGCAGAGTGGATCACCCGCCTCGCCGCCGTATCGCCAAGCATGGGCTTGATGCTCGAAACCACCAGCACTTCTCTGCTCGAACCCGGCGCAGCGCATCATAATGCTCCCGACAAAATTCCTGCCCGCCGCCTTCGCACCATCGAGGAGGCCGGCCGCCAGAATGTCCCCTTCACCACCGGTTTACTGATCGGAATTGGTGAGACTCCGGAAGATCGCGTGGACACACTACTCGCAATCCGCGAGCTGCACCGCCGTTACGGCCACATCCAGGAAGTTATCATCCAAAATTTTCGTACTAAGCCCGACATTCCCATGCGAGACTGGCCCGAACCTACACAGGGAGAAATGCTGCGCACCATCGCGGTGGCCCGCTTGCTGATGCCGGATGTCAACCTGCAAGCGCCTCCCAACCTTTCCGCCCCGTACTACGACGAGCTGCTGGACGCAGGAATCAACGACTGGGGCGGCATCTCGCCTCTGACTCCCGATTTCATCAATCCGGAAAAACCTTGGCCTCATCTTGAAGAACTGAAATTACGAACTGAAGCCAAGGGATACAGTTTGCGCCAGCGGCTGCCTGTTTATCCCGAGTTCTTGCCGGCTCTGCGAACACGAACCGGCCTGCTTGCAGAAAAACTCGAAGCCCTCACCGATCGCGAAGGCTACGCCAGGAGGTCGATGGCAGCATGATCGTCGTACTCACCGGCGGAACCGGAGGCGCCAAGTTCATCGATGGCCTCCGCCAGGTCATCGCTCCCGAAGAAATCACGCTGATCGTGAATACGGGCGACGATCTCGAGTGGTGGGGACTGTATGTCTCGCCTGACCTTGATTCGATCACTTATGTTCTTGCCGGCCTGCTCAGCAAAGAGCGCGGCTGGGGCGTGAAAGGCGACACCTTTTATTGTTTGCAGGCCATGGGTGAGTTAGGACAGCCCATCTGGTTCCACGTCGGCGACCGTGACCTCGCCGTCCACTTGCTTCGTTCAAAATTACTCACGCAGGGAAAAACTCTGGCCGAAGCCACCAACGAGATTGCCGGCAAACTGGGTGTCCAGGCTCGCATTCTTCCCATGAGCAATTCGCGGGTAGAAACAAGAATTGGAACACCTATCGGCGAGCTCAGCTTCCAGGAATATTTTGTGCAGCGCTGGTATCAGGATCCAGTGAACTCCGTACGTTTCGCCGGAATCGCCGACGCCGAACCGGCTCCCGGCGTCATCGAGGCCATCAAGTCAGCGAGTGCCATTGTGATCGCCCCGAGTAATCCTGTCACCAGCATCGGACCAATCCTCGGGGTTCCCGGCATCTTGGCTGCATTGCGCAAAACGCGAGCGCCGATTCTCGGCATCAGTCCGATTATTGCTGCCGCAGCCGTCTCCGGCCCAGCCGGAATTTTGATGGCCGCGAATGGACTGCCCGTATCAATCGCAGGTGTGGCACAGGCCTATCAGGATTTCCTGAAGATTCTTGTCGTTGATACTCGTGATGCCAAGGCCGCCAAGCAACTGCAGCGCTCCGGATTGGTGGTTCACTCTACTAATACTCTAATGCGTACGAAAGATGAAAAAGTGGAGTTGGCGCGCACCGTACTGTCGCTCCTTGGGGCAAGCGCAGCCCACGCCGCGGAGCCGTCATGATCCTTGTCCCGGTCAAGAACCTCGCCCACGCCAAGCAGCGCCTCGCCCCACTGCTCGACGCCTCGGCTCGGACGAAACTCGCGCAAGCTATGCTATTCGACGTTTTAGAAACCCTGGCTGCCTGTTCGAATCGCCCCGAAGTAGGCCTAGTCACGAGCGATCCTTTTGCCATCGATGCAGCGCGTCACTTCAAGTTTGAAGTGATCGCCGCCGATTCCAATCGGAGTGAAACCGATGCCATCGACATGGCAACAAAGTTCTGCGAATCGCGCGGAATAGATCACACACTGGTCATTCCCGGCGACATTCCGTTAATCCAAACGAATGAATTAGAAATGATTTTTCAAGCCGCCCCGTCGCAAGGTTCTGTCCTGGTCCCGTCCGCCGATGGGCGTGGCACTAACGCCGTCTGGCGCAGTCCGGCCGGATTGTTCCCGCTGCTCTTTGGCAATGACAGTTTCAAACCTCACCTTGCTGCGGCGCGAGCCACTGAGAAACCTTGCATTGTGCTCTCGCTGCCGGGCATCGCGCTGGATGTTGACTGGCCGTCCGATCTTCAGCAACTTGCAGCGGCTCCTGGTGACACACGCGCCCAGCGCCTGGCCCGAGAGTGGGAGCTCTTAGACCTGGCTTTGGTGGCGAACCAATAACCAACACGGTTCAGTCTGTGCGGACCTCTACTCTTAAGTCGCGACCGGAATCAACCCATGGATCTTTCGAATCCAGCCACCGAAAGACTGCCCACTCTCAAGATCGCAAGGACACTCCCATTTCGCGCTCGCCAGAGTTGCGCATCATTCCTCTTCCCCTGCAGGCTGAAGTTCGTCCCGGAGCAGCCCTCGCAACTCTGCTTCTGACCGCGCTGAAACACCAAAAACAAAAACTCGTTGCCGGCGATATCCTGGTCCTGAAACACAAAATCGTTTCCAAGGCGGAAGGGCAATTCGTAAAACTGGATAACATCCGTCCTTCGAGGGCTTCCCGCGCCTGGGCTCTCCGCCATGATCTCGATCCCCGCGTCATTGAACTGGGTCTAACCCAAAGCCGGCGCATTGTCCGCCGCAAACGTGGCGTGCTGATTACCGAAACTGGCCACGGGCTCATCTGTGCCAACAGCGGTGTGGATGTTTCTAACGTGAACGGCGGACGCCACGCTCTTCTGCTTCCTGAAGATCCTGACCGCTCCGCCGCCCAGCTGCACCGTGCCCTCAAAAAACGTCTGAAACTTTCTATCCCTGTAATCATCACTGACAGTTTTGGTCGCCCCTGGCGCGAAGGCTTAACCGAAACCGCTATCGGCGTTGCCGGCATGAAGGCGTTACATGACTATCGCCAACAACGCGATCCACACGGTTACACGTTGAAGGCGAGCATCGAAGCTATTGCCGACGAGCTGGCTTGCGCCGCTGGCCTCGTATGCGGCAAGCTGTCACGCACTCCGGCGTGTATCATTCGAGGTTTCCGTTACCGGCCAGGATCAGGAAGCGCCAGCGACCTGATTCGTCCCGCCGCCACCGACTTGTTTCGTTGAGAGTATTGTTGAGGAGACTCTGTGATCCGAACCTTGACCCAATCCGAACTGGAGAGCTTCCCTTCGCTGGAGTGGCCCGACATTGTTGCGCGCATTTCCCTTGAAACTCGCGCCGCCCTCGATCAGGTTCTGGAAACCCAAGACGGCGGCCATCTCTCTCGAGAACAATGCCTGCTGCTGGCCAACGTCGAAGGCGACGACCTGCTCGGCCTGCTCGTCGCCGCCGACACCCTGCGCCGGGATTTGGTCGGAAATCTTGTTACCTACGTCGTCAATCGCAACATCAATTTCACCAATGTGTGTTTCGTTGGCTGCAAATTCTGTGCCTTCAGCCGTGGTCCTCGCGAAGGTGATACGTACTTCCTCAGCCTCGAACAACTCGCCCAGAAGACTGTCGAGGCTTGGCAGTTGGGAGCGACTGAAGTTTGCATCCAGGGCGGGCTGCCCCACGAACTCCCTCCCTTTCACTATCGCGATATTCTGCGAGCCGTGAAAAATGCCGTCCCCGCCATGCACATTCATGCTTTTTCTCCCATGGAGATCGTTTACGGCGTCGAACTCACCGGAATGCCATTGCACGACTATCTATCCATGTTGCGCGACAACGGACTCAATACTCTGCCCGGCACCGCGGCGGAAATTCTCGATGACGATGTGCGTTTCCTCCTCTCCCGCAACAAGCTCTCGACCGAACAATGGAAGCAGGTCATCCGCACCGCTCACGGCTGTGGCATCCGCAGCACCTCGACGCTGATGTACGGCCACGTCGAGACTCCCACGCACTGGGTCAACCAACTTCTTCTGTTCCGTGAAATTCAACGGGAGACTGGCGGCTTCACCGAATTCGTGCCGCTGGGATTCGTACACTACAACACTTTGCTTTTCCAGCAGGGAATTTCGCGCCCCGGTCCCACCCTCGCCGAGCACCTCAAAATTCATGCCCTGTCGCGCGTCATGCTGGCAGGCGCCATCAATAATATTCAAGTGTCGTGGGTAAAACTGAATCGGCAGCTTTCCCAGCTTTGCTTGCACGCGGGCGCCAATGATTACGGCGGCACGCTGATGGAAGAAAATATCTCGCGCGAAGCCGGGGCGACTGCGGGCCAATACACCAGTCCTGAACAGTTCCAAGCTTTGATTCTCGAAGCCGGCCGCATCCCCGCCGAGCGCAATACCACTTACACCCGGATCAATATCAAACTCCAGCCGGAAGAATTCATCGTCGAGCAGGCGTTCGAACCGGAATTCGCATGAGCCGGCCCATCGCTGTCCTCGGAGGCACCGGCCCAGAGGGTTTTGGACTGGCGCTGCGCTGGGCGCAGGCCGGTGAAATCGTCATCATCGGATCGCGAGATCTCAAGCGCGCCGAAGAAGGGGCTTTTAAGATTCAAGAGAAAGTTGGCAGCAATGCGCGGGTCTCCGCAAAAGAAAACATCGAAGCCTGTGCTGTTGCCGACCTGCTCGTTCTCACCATCCCGTTTGAAGCCCACGCCACTTTGTTGAAGCAACTGAAACCTGCGATTCGTCCCGGCAGCATCGTGATCGACGCCACAGTCCCGCTGGCCGCGAGTGTCGGCGGACGCCCCACTCGCACGCTAGGCGTCTGGCAGGGCTCCGCGGCACAAGAGACCGCCGAGCTCGTGCCCAAAGGCGTATCGGTAGTAGCAGCGTTCCAGAATCTCTCAGCTACGTTGCTTAACGAGGACGGCCCGCTGGATTGCGACGTCATCGTTTGCAGCGACGACGCCAGCGCCATCCAAATCGTTCGTCCACTGGCGGCTAAAATTCCCGGCGTCCGCGCCATCGATGGCGGCAAACTGGAAAATGCGCGCATCCTGGAGCACATCACCGCCCTATTGGTCGGTCTGAACATCCGCCACAAAGGCGACTCCGGAATCCGCG
>MNGW01000030.1:49991-61209 GCA_001918935.1 Acidobacteriales bacterium 13_1_40CM_3_55_5
TGCCTATCGCCTGGAAAACGGCCGTGAGCTGCTGCATGATCTGAATCTCGACGTTCGACGCGGCGAAACTTTGGTCCTACTAGGCCGAAGTGGTTCCGGCAAAACCACCACCCTCAAACTCATCAACCGTCTTCTCACTCCCAGCGCTGGCGAAGTGCGCGTCGAAGGCCGTACCACTCGCGAATGGGACGTCATCCGCCTCCGCCGCATGATCGGCTATGTTATCCAGGATATTGGCCTCTTTCCTCATTTCACCGTGGCACGCAACATTGGACTCGTACCGCAAATCGAAAACTGGTCGCCCGACCGTATCCACCAACGAGTCGAGGAGTTGCTGGAACTAGTCGGCCTGGACACCTCTCTTGGCCAGCGCTACCCGCGCGAACTCTCCGGCGGGCAGCGTCAGAGGGTTGGCGTGGCCCGCGCGCTTGCGGCCGATCCGCCCATTCTTCTGATGGACGAACCCTTTGGCGCTCTTGATCCCATTACTCGTGCTGAACTTCAGCGTGAGTTCCTTGCTTTGCAGGGACGTCTGCACAAAACCGTTGTCTTCGTCACTCACGACCTGCGCGAAGCGTTATTGTTGGGCACGCGCATTGCGCTGATGGAAGACGGCCGCCTGATAAGCTTGGACACGCCTCAAGAATTTGTAAATTCCACTGAACCGACGGTCGCGGCCTATGTCGCGGCCTTTGGCACTCCCGAGATTCCCAAGCGAGCAAACCCATGAACATCTGGCAATTTATGTTGCACAATCACACCGAAGTCCTGGAGCTTACGCTGCAGCACCTGTGGTTGGTGGGCGCTTCCACTTTCTTCGCAGTGCTGATTGGAATCCCGCTCGGTATTCTGATTACCCGCTGGCCCGCGCTGAACAAACCCGTCCTCGGCACTGCCAACATCATTCAAACTATCCCCAGCCTCGCGCTCTTCGGATTCCTGCTGCCCGCTCCCTGGATCGGAGCTCGTGCCGACCGCCTCGCAATCCTGGCTCTCACCCTCTACGCGTTGCTGCCCTTGATTCGCAATACCTACACTGGAATTAAAGGCGTGGATCGCGCCGTAATCGAGGCCGGACGCGGCATGGGAATGACCGATCGCCAACTCCTATGGCAGGTGGAACTTCCGCTGTCCCTGGGCGTAATCATCGCGGGCGTGCGGATCGCGGCCGTGCTGTCCATTGGACTGGCAACCATCGCCGCCGCCATCGGCGCCGGCGGCTTGGGCGAATATATTTTTCGCGGACTGGCCATGGTCAACGACCAGGTAATCCTGGCGGGCGCAATCCCAGCCGCCGCTCTGGCCATACTTGCGGATGTAAGTCTGGGATGGCTGGAGAAACGTTTGGCCCCAAGTTAAGAAATTAACTCACCACGGGGTACGTCTCGAAGACGGTTACTATGAGCTAGTACCTAGATTGAAGTGATGGTCACCTCGGCATGTTTAAGCGCGCTAGGTTAATCCACAAACCGTCTCCCTCATCGTCGAGTGTTCGGAAAGTACCGGTTCGATTCTGCGCTGCAACGGCAGCGCTGTTTTGTTTCTTGTCCATAACGTCTAGCCTCTGCTGTGCGCAGGAGCATGATGTACTTTGCAGCGAGGGCAGCGGCGGTTTTGAAGCGGAATCCCACACTGGGGTTACGGTACAGGTGAGAGCGGCACGAAATGGAGGACTGGCTGCTCGGACATGTGAAGGAATTCTTGGCTGGAACAAGCACAGTGTGACAATCGCGACGGGAGCCTCGCAGCTTGACATCGATGCATTGGGTGTAGATCTGGGCCTGGACGTACCCGTTGCCGCATTTCAAGTGAAGAAAATGGATAGCGACTGCTGCATGGAATATCAAATCTACTCTCTCGAAAGACCGGCACAATTGCTGAGAACAATTACCGGCGGAGACTTCTTCAGCGCGGCTGACACAGATCTCGATGGCCGTGTTGAGATCTGGACTGATGATGCCGGTGCGGTAATCAACTTCGAAAACTTGGCCGTAACCGAATTGGGATCTGCACCCACAATCGTGCTCCGCTTTGCGCACGGGAAACTACTGGACGTGAGTTCCGAGTTTCAACTCTATTTTGACCATGAAATCGCAGAGATTCGAAAGGGGCTTGACTCAGAAGACCTGAGCGATTTCAAAAGAAGTGATGGCAAACTATCGCCTGACACTCAGCTCTCGGCAGCGCGGCTACACCAATTGCGGGTCGTGAAAGCCAGGATACTGGAAATTGTCTGGTGTTATGTTTACAGCGGTCGTGAGCAGCAGGCGTGGCGCACGCTGGCCGAGATGTGGCCCACCGCCGATGTCGGCCGGATTCGGGCGGCGATTCTTAGCGCACGTGCTCGCGGCATCAGTGCTCAGGTCAATGGCGTCTCCACGGGAGTTCCAGCTAACCGAATAAAACGTGTGACGATCTTCGACGCTACAAGCGCTTCAGCAAACAAATTGGAAGTGATCCCACCTGAACCGATCCTGCTTCGGAGGCCTTCTCCGTCAGGTCCAGATTTGCCGCAGTCGGAGTTGCTCCTGGAGTTGGTGATCGACTCTGCTGGAAAAGTTCGGTCAGCCGAAGAAGCTGGAAAAGCGAAATCAGTGGATGCAGAGCTTATCTATGCCGCGACCGGATGGAAGTTCATTCCCGCGTTCAAGGCTGGCCGAGCCGTCGCTAGCCGGCTGCGCCTGGCCGTTGCTCTGAAGCGATGAGCTCCTGAAACTTGAGCAGACGTTAGCGTCTCTCTCAAAAAATGCGTAGTACTGAAACTTTCTGCATTCGCGTTCCTACCGGTCTGGACAGTGTCCAGCGCGTCAGAATGCAAGCTGCAAGAACCAAAGAGAGTATGGCGACATACACAATCCAACGTGGCCATCCCCTGGCGGGCGCTTCCCGAAAGTATGCGTTCCAAACGCCAACGACATTCGTCGCGCCAGAAGTTTGCTTGGAAATGATCTCGGTCTTGCGCAAGGACCTACGTGCCAGCAGATAACAGAGGCCGTAAATCCATAGAAGGACGAAGGCGGTAATCAACAGAGGGTTGTGAAGCGGATTCATGGTTACGCGATCACATCGCTACAGTGTGCCGAATATCCACAATTTTGCCGATGATCCATGGCCGCTCGTACCCAAAGATTCTATCGTGCGCAAACACTCTTATTATAAATCCAACAGATCGTTAGATACTGCCCTACCATGATGCGAACAATTTTCATCATCGTCGCACTTACCGTTCTTCTCTCCTGCGGCCCTCCGCGCGAGAACCGCATCGTAATCGGTTCCAAGAATTTCACGGAGCAGCTCATCCTAGGTGAACTTATCGCACAACAAATCGAGAACAAGACTGGACTTCCCGTGGAGCGGCGCTTCTATCTTGCCGGCAGTTATATCTGCCATCAAGCGATCCTTGGTGGACGCATCGATATCTACCCCGAATACACCGGCACAGCGCTCACCGCCATCCTGAAACAAAAACCGGAAGGCAGCCGGGAGCAAGTTTACCTTCAGGTTAAAAATGAATACGCCAACCGTTTCGCTCTCGCTGTCGGTCCTCCGCTCGGATTCAACGACACGTTTGCCATAGAGATTCGCGGCGAAGACGCGCGACACCTCGGTCTGAAAACTATCTCACAAGCAGCTCGGTACACTCCGCAATGGCGGGCTGGATTTGGTTACGAATTCATGGAGCGCCCCGACGGCTACCAGGGATTAGTCGCTACCTATGGCCTGCGCTTCGCCGCTCCTCCGCGCATCATGGATCTGGGCCTGCTAACCCGCGCCCTTAAAGACAAGCAGGTGGACTTGATTGCCGGAAATGCGACCGACGGACTCATTCCCGCACTTGACCTGTTTGTTCTTGAAGACGACCGCCACTACTTTCCACCTTATGAATCCGTCCCCATCATTCGGCAGCAAACGCTCGCGCGTCATCCGGGAGTAAAACAAGCATTGGATGATCTTGCCGGAAAAATTTCCGATGATGACATGCGCCAACTCAATTACGCAGTAGATGGCCAAAAGCGGGACGTGAAAGAAGTCGTGCAGGAATTCTTGAAAAGGAAAGGTCTTTGACGATAGGGACGCCGTCCCGGGGCACAGTTACATCGGCCGCCGTTGCAATGTCAAAAGGCTCGAACCCTGAACTTTCCAGTTGACTCATACCTATGAGTCATATAGACTCTTACTATGGCTAAGAGGCTGCAAGTGATTCTCCAGGATCTGAATTACCGCGAAATTCAACGGATGGCGCGCTCGCGCCACATGTCCCTCGCCGAATGGGTCCGGCAAGCGCTGGAACTGGCTCGCCGGCGCGAGCCTCTGGGCGACGCCGGAAAGAAACTTGAAGTCATCCGCGCCGCAGCACAACACGACTATCCAACCGCTGATATAGAAACCATGCTGGCGGAGATTGAGCGGGGGTACGGGACAGCCGCGCCGTGATTCTGATCGACTCCAATATTCCAATGTATCTGATCGGCGCGGCCCATCCACACAAGAGTGATGCGCAACGATTGCTGGAGAAGCTGGTCAGCGACCGCCAGCGTCTGGTCACCGATGCCGAGGTGCTCCAAGAGATCCTGCATCGCTATGTCGCAATCGCCCGGCGCGACGCCATCCAACCCGCATTCGACGCACTGCTTGGCATCGTGGATCAGGTGCTGCCAGTTGATCGCGCCGTCGCCGAGCGCGCTAAACAGATCGTCCTGGGTCGCCGGCACGTGTCCGCGCGCGACGCCGTGCACCTGGCCGTGATGGAACAACACGGTATCGAGCAAATCTTAACCTTCGATTCGGGGTTCGACGGCTTCCCCGGGATTAGACGTCTGTCCTAGAAGAGTCCATGCCAGAAGTGTCTCCTACATCAACCACACCGCATCCACATCCACAATCACTTGCGTTCGCGGAATCTTTTGCTGCGAAGCGTAAGCCAGCATCGAACGTAGAAGCGCGTTCAGTTTCTCGCGGCTAGAAGATTTCAAAACAAAATGATAACGGTAATCGCGCTTGAGTCGAACAATGGGTGCCGCCGCCGGCCCTAACACTCGTGTCCCTTCGTGCCGCGTCTTTTCAAACCACTTGCCGAGGACTCCAGACCATTCGAGCGCCTCATCGAGCTTGTCGCTGCGCACTAGCACATTCGCCAGCGCGCTATAGGGTGGATAGTGCATCCAGCTTCGGAAGCGTAGCTCTTTGTCGTAGAAGCCGGAGAAGTCGTGTGTCGCCGCATAATGCACCGCATAGTGTTCTTGAAAATATGTTTGCAGAATTACTTTGCCGGGTGTCTGCCCGCGTCCCGCTCGCCCGGCGACTTGGGTCAGCAATTGGAAAGTACGTTCCGCCGCGCGAAAATCCGGGAAACCCAAAGCGGCGTCGGCCCCGACAACTCCGACCAGTGTGACTCCGTGGATGTCATGCCCCTTGGCGATCATCTGCGTGCCCACTAACAGATCGAGTTCCCCTTCGTTGAGCGCATTCAGAGCGCGCTCAAAATCCTCACGACCGCGGACGGTGTCACGATCCAATCGGCCGATGCGCGCCTGCGGAAACATGCCATGCAGCAACTCTTCCAGTTTTTCCGAACCGGTGCCCAGAAAATAGACGTACTCACTGTCACAATGCACGCATGCTTTCGGTATCGCGGCAACGTAGCCGCAATAATGGCACTCCATGCGATGAGATCGTTTGTGATGAGTGAGCGCGATGGCGCAATTCTTGCACTCCAACACTTTCCCGCAAGTACGACACAGCACAAGCGGTGAGTATCCACGCCGGTTGAGCAGGACCATCACTTGCTCTTTGCGATCCAGGCGCTCTCTGATTTCTTGCGCCAGCCTTCGCGAGATGACCTGCTCCTGTCCAGTTTCCTGAAATTCCTGCCGCATGTCGATGATCTCGACCTCAGGCAGTGGCCTTTGCTCCACTCGGTCGGGCAGCTCAAGCAATCTGTATTTGTTTTTCTTCGCGTTGAAATACGACTCTAGCGACGGTGTGGCCGAGCCCAGTACAACCACTACGTTGGCCATCTTGGCCCGCATCACAGCTACATCGCGCGCGTGATAACGTGGCGTCTCTTCCTGCTTGTAGGAGGAATCTTGTTCCTCGTCCACGATCACCAGCGCCAAATCTGAAACCGGTGCGAACACTGCAGATCGCGTGCCCACCACCATGCGCGCATCGCCACGTTTGATTCGATGCCACTGTTCCGCCCTCTCCTGATCGGAAAGCGCGGAGTGCAGAATGGCAACCCGATCGCCGAAAATCTGACGCAGGTCCGCCGCCCGAGCACCGAGCGCATGCCGGCAAGATAAACGGCAGTCTTGCCCGACCCCGTGACGCCATGCAGCAACATGCCGGAAAACTTGCGCGCGTTCACAGATTCCTGGATGCGCTGGAGCGCTTCCTGCTGCGCGCGATTGAACTGGAAATCAAATGGCGAAGGTCGGGCCTTCAGCGCGGACATGGTGAAGCCAGCCGGCTCTTCAACCATCAGAACGATTCCTCGCTTTACGAGAGTGCCCAACGTTGTGCGGGGAACCTCCAGCGCGTGCAGAGTGTCGACGGGCACTTTTCCTCCCGCGGCGGCGAGTGTGTCGATTAACGTTCTCTGATTAGCATTGAGTTTGCCTTCGGTGCCTCTTAGTACCGCGACCTTCACCACGCGTGCGGCATCGCGGGCGCTCGAGTGGTCCTCTCGTAAAATCCATTTCTTACGCACCATCCCGGTGAGAACGGATTTGGAGACACGGGTTGCCGCTCGCAAACTTTCTTCTTTGACCTCATCACGCTCACTCAAATAATCAAGCACTCGAAACTCAGCCAGTTGATCGTCTGGCGTCTTGCGCGAACGGCTTGATGAGCCGGACATTCCCGCTTCATGAAGCGCCAGATGCCCGGCTTCCGCGATGCGATAAGAAATCATTCTTTTGAATTCCGCGCCGAGGGGCAACATAGTCCGCAAAACTTCACCGAGCGGCGCCAGGTAGTAGTCAGCGATCCATTTGCCGAGGCGCATCAGTGATGGGTCGAGCACTGGCTCTGGGTCGAGGACTTCGATAAGCTTTTTGGTTTGAACTTTAGGTTTGTGATCGTGGAGGTTTACGACAATCCCCGACAGGCGCTGCTGGCGGAAGGGAACTAGAACTCGTCCTCCGATGACGGGCTGCATGCCATCCGCGATGGCGTAGGTGAAAGCAGTATCCAGAGGCACCGGCAGGGCAACGTCACAGAAATCAGGCATTCCAAGTATCGCCGGCGTCTTGCCGGCTCAAAGGCATCGTAACATCCGGAATGAAGAAGTGTTCCACGTGGAACATTTGTACTCGCGAAAGTGTATGTACACTTATATACGTATATCTATAAATCGAAGGGACGGAGAAGTGTTACGAGACGCCCCGACAGATTGTGGGATGGGAGACAGCCAGGACGTATCTGGCTTAAGGCTCCGCTTTAGCGGGCACCGCCAAACCCAGTTCCTTCATCACCATTTGCAAATCTTTCCAAGTCTCTTTCTTCTGGCGCGGATCACGGAGCAGGAAGGCAGGATGGTAAGTCACCGCCAACTTTGTGCCTCGAAAGTCAAACCAGCGACCGCGCAACTCCGACATGGGGGCGTTGATGGCCAGCAGCGTCTTCGCCGCAACCGCACCTAGAGCTACGATCACTTTGGGTTTTATGGCAGCGATCTGGCGCATGAGGAACGGAGAACAAGTTTCGCATTCTTCACGTTCCGGAGTGCGATTTCCGGGCGGACGGCATTTGATGATGTTGGCGATGTAAACATCTTCCCGCTGTATGCCCATGGCCTTGATCATGTTGTTCAGTAACTGGCCGGCGCGGCCTACGAAAGGCTCCCCTTGTTGGTCTTCGTCGGCGCCGGGAGCTTCGCCGATGAACATCAGTTCTGCGTGCGGATTGCCCACGCCGAATACGATCTGTTTGCGTCCCTGTTGATGGAGTGGGCAGCGAGTGCAATCGCCCAGGTCCTCGCGGATCGTGCGTAGCAGTAGTGCGGGGTCTTCGACAACGGACGTCTCCGGTTCACGCGGGAGTTCGGCGTTGGGTTCGCGGCGGTAGAAATCGTAGATGCCGAGCTCGTTGTAATAGCGGATCCTTTCAGTCAGTGCGCGGCGGAGTTGTGGATCGAGGGTGCGGGACATTTAGCGTACAAGCATTTTAGTTCGTATGATTTTTGCTTGTGTCATTTTAATTTGTATCATTTTTGAAAGTTTGATGTGGGGGTTGTATTTGGTTTTGAGGTTAGTTCGTGGTTTTGATTTTCGCAGTTCAAAAGCCTCACGTTGCTCGCTCACCCGGCGCTGAAGCGCTGGGCAAAGTTATTTGGCCTCTAACGGGGCCTAGTCCGGTCATCAGCCCGCGGTGATCGTACGCCCACAAAATTTAGAAACTCGAGTGGTACACCAAGCTGCGGCCCGGTCGCTACGCCCTGACGTTCGGCGCGGTGCTGAGTATCCGCTGGCGGAGGCGGACGACCTCATCAAGAACGCGCTGGGCGACTTCCCATTTGGTGGTTTCGGGGACGTCCACGACGGAGTCGTGAGTGATGATGGTGACGGCGTTGCGATCAGAATCGAAACCAATCCCTTCGCGCGAGACATCGTTGACCACGATGGCGTCCAGCGATTTTGAGGCCAGCTTCTTGCGGGCGTTCTCCAGTGCGTTCTGGGTTTCGGCAGCGAACCCCACAACAATTTGCGAATCTTTATGACGCACGATCTCGGCGAGAATGTCCACCGTGGGCTCGAGCTCAAGCGACATTGGTCCAGTGCGCTTGATTTTTTGGGACGCTGTCGATTTCGGGCGATAGTCCGAGACGGCAGCGGTTTTGATAACTATCGTCGCTTCCGGCAACAGTTTCAGCACTGCCTGGCGCATTTGTTCAGCAGACTCGATTTGCGTAACCTCGGCTGCGCCCGGTGGCGTCAGCGCGGTGGGGCCGCTGACCAGCAGCACACGCGCTCCACGGCGCGAGGCTGCTTCGGCCAGAGCGTATCCCATGCGTCCGCTGGAACGGTTGGTGAGATAGCGTACGGGGTCGACTTTTTCTCGCGTAGGGCCGGCAGTAACTAGTATTGTTTCGCGGACAAGATCCTGCGAGGCTCCTAAAGCCTCCATTAGCGCAGCAATAATGACGTCGTTTTCCGCCAAACGTCCGGGGCCGGTCATGCCGCACGCCAGATAGCCTTCGCCGGGCTTGACCATCCGCACGCCGCGCTTTCTCAAGATTTCGAGATTCGCCTGCGTGGCCGGATGATTCCACATGTTGACGTTCATGGCAGGCGCTACCACGACCGGAGCGGTCGTTGCCAGATACAGCGTAGTCAGAAAATCAGTGGCCATGCCTTGCGCGAACTTGGCCAGGACGTCGGCGGTTGCGGGAGCGACCAGCAGGGCATCGATGGACTGAGCGACGGCTATGTGCTCGACGGCAGAATCAATATTCGGCTCAACGTTGCCGCTGCTATTGCCCTCACCTCCGGCGAACATGTCGGTAATGACTTTTTCGCCGGAAAGTGCGGCAAAGGTCAGCGGCCGCACGAATTCCTGCGCAGCCCGAGTCATGATGACCTGAACCCGGATGCCGCGTTCCTGCAGCAGGCGGACAATCTCTGCCGCCTTGTACGCTGCAATGCCGCCACTAACTCCGAGGGCTACTTTCATACTTACCTTTGATGATTCAGAGTTCGATGTCGAACCATCCATTAGAAGAGGGTAGTCGCCAGTTTCCTAGTCCTTGAGGGGGGCTTTTTCCAGGATTTCACTGGCGACTTCTACCGCGGATCGGGGGATTTCAGGGATGACCCACTTCACTTTGCCGGCCCTGATTTCATCCTGGGCGATTCGGCAGGGTTTGCGTGAGTGGGTGTCGATGACGGGAGGGGCGCCGCCTTGTAACTGCCGGGCGCGTCGGGCCGCCACCAGGATGTAACGATAGTTGCTGTCGAAGCCGTCCATCAACTTCATTTGAGTCTCCCGTGTCCCAAGTCTCTGTTCAACTCATTTTCGCTTCGTATCCATCGCGCCTTCCGGCACAAACGAGGCCAGTATCGGTTGCAGACGTTCACGCACGTTGCTCAAACGCCAGCATTCGGCTCGTGCGAGAGTGTCAGCGGCGGCGGCAGAATTTCGATCTCCCGAGCGGTTAAGCCGTTCCGCCAGCAAGATCGACTTAAGCGCTTCGATGGAATCTTCCAGGCGGTCGTTCACCAAAATATAGTCGTATTTGGCATAATTCTCAATCTCACGGGTGGCCGTGACCAGGCGGGTTTGGATTACGTTTTCGGCATCCAGACTTCGATGGCGCAGGCGAGTTTCCAATTCCTGACGATTGGGAGGCAGGATAAAAATGCTGACCGCATCAGTAATCTTACGCTTGATCTGTTCCGCACCTTGTACGTCGATGTCGAGAAGCAGGTCATGGCCGCGCTGTTCTGCCTCGCGCAGAAAACGCCGGGCGGTGCCGTAGCAGTTGCCAAAAACTTCGGCATGTTCGAGGAATTCGTCGTTGCGCAGCATCTGCTCGAATTCAGCGCGCTGCACGAAGAAATACTCGCGTCCGTTCTGTTCGTCGCCGCGGGGTGGCCGCGTGGTGTAGGAGATTGAAAAATCCAGACCGGGAATGATTTTACGAACGCTATTCACCAGGGTGGACTTGCCTGAACCTGACGGGGCCGAAATGATGTAAACGTTCGTCATTCGATGTTCTGGACCTGCTCGCGAGCTTTCTCGATCTCTGCCTTGATGGCCAATCCCATTTCAGTGATTTTTAGAGCTTCGCCTGCGAGACCGGATGTTTTCGAGAGCAGCGTATTGGCTTCCCGATTCATTTCCTGCAGCAGAAAATCGAGTTTTTTGCCGACTTCTCCACCTTCATCCAGCAAACCCAGGAAGTGCTTTACATGGGTATCGAGGCGTACTAGCTCCTCCTGGATGTCACTGCGATCAACGAGCAGCGCCGCTTCCTGCAAAATGCGCTCGGGTTCTACTGATGTGCCGATCATCTCCTGCATGCGGCCCTTGAGCTTTTCCACATAGGTTTGAAGGATGGCATGGCGATGTTTGTCTACGCCCTGGCTGGCTTTTTGTACATGGCCCATACGCTGGCGTAACTCACGCTCGATACCCCTTCCCTCTTCCTCACGCATCTGGTTGAGCCTGTCCAGAAGCTCCTGAAGTTTTGCAAGAACCGATGTTTCCAATTCGTTAT
>MNGW01000080.1 GCA_001918935.1 Acidobacteriales bacterium 13_1_40CM_3_55_5
ATTCGCGAGTTCCACGTCGGCAATCTCTACATCAATCGCAAATGCACAGGAGCGATCGTTGGTGCGCATCCGTTTGGCGGATTCAATATGTCAGGCACGGATTCAAAGTCTGGCGGCCCGGATTATTTGTACCTGTTTACCCAAGCCAAGTCGGTGGGTGAGAAGGTTACATAGCCGTTAAAAAAGCCGCCCGAGAGGGGCGGCTCATAAAGAAGTTGGACCTTGATCTGAGGTTCAGTTCTTCTTCTCTTCGGCGCCCATGCTATTCTGCACCGGCGTTTCCTGATGGAACGCAGCTTTCCATTCGCTGCCCTTTTTCACCCACAGCGAGCTAGCCCAAACGGCGCTGGGAAGTTTTTGCGAAGCGCAGACTGCGTCCTGACTGGCTTTGTAGGTCAAGAGCACAGCATCTTTGTCAACCCACGTGGACTTCGTATCCTCAAGAGAATAACTGTTGACCTTGCAGTCAGAACTGCCAGCATCTTTCACCGTTTGTTCCGTGCCCTGGATTCCCATGGCAGTTACGTTTACCGAGTCCGGTGTCAGGGCCTTCTGAAATATTCCCGAGTCGTGATTCTTCCAGGCTTCCCACAACGACTTTTCCGTTTCGACGAGTTTTTGCTCGGTAGCCGCGTTGCCGCTCACCTTTGCCTTCGGCTTCGTCTTCGTATCTTCCGTCTGCCCGATTGCAGCAGTGGCCAATGCTGCGACAAGAACTAGAATCCAGTAAATTCTGTGCATATTCACCTTCGTAATTGAAATTGCATCTTTGACCGACGGAGTATATCTCAAGTAAGCGAAAAAAAAGACCGCCCGCAGGCGGCCTGATGCCACGAGCACCTAATTTTAGGACGTCACTCCCGCACCTGGACCTGGTTGTGGTTGTGACGCGGCCGCAGTTGCCGCCGCAGCCTCATTCAGAATCCGGTGATGGATGGTGAATAACGCCAGTTCCAACCGGTCGGAAACGCCGATCTTGTCATAAACGTTGCGGAGATAATTTTTAATTACCTGTTCGGTGGTTCCCAGTTGCGAGGCAATTTCCTTGTTCTTATATCCCTGCACGATGAGCGCCACGATGCGCAATTCTTTGGCGGTAAGCCGGTCACGCACGCGCAATCCGACCATATCGTTCTCGGTCAGCTCGCTGGGTACGGCAATGTCCTGCACCCAAGTTTCACCACGCGCAACTTTCCGCACGCAATCAACCAAGGCGGCGCTGGTGACGTTTCGGTAGACGACGCCGTGCGAGCCCGCTCCCATATAGCGTTGCGCGCTCTCGCCAGTATCGGCCAGGACGACTACGCGTGTTTTGTTGCGGTTCGCGGATTGCAACACGGCATTGAAATCGGAATGAAATCCACCAGCGACAATCAGCACGGCGGCGCGAAACTTGTCGAGAGCCATGAACATCTGTTCTTGGGTCTGCGCCTGCGCCACGATGCGCATTTCATCTTCAACTGCCAGCACCTTGGCGATTCCCGCGCGGAAGATTGCCTGGTTATCGGCCAGAATCAGTTTGAGCATCGGGTCAGCTCCTCAAGCAATACTAGCGGCGAACAAAATCGTAAGAATCGATCACGCAAGCTACACCACGAGAATCCCCACCACCGCTACTGGACGCAGGATCATCGCTGCGCACCACGCGACCCTTGCAGTGGATAATCACGTTTTCCTTGGCTCCAGTCACTTCCGGGGGGAGAGCAATTTCGAACTCTACCGTGGAGCCCACTTCCATGGCGGCATCGGCCCGGATGTAAACTCCGGCGGCGCTCAGGTTTCCCGTCACCCCGCTGTGTTCTCCACCCTCGTCTGCCCTATGGATCTTGATTGGCAATTCCAGGGGGAATCGTTTCCCCGTCCGCGCTTCGGACACAAGACCTCCTATGGAGGGTCAAAACTACCTAACGCACTTATATCATGGAAGATACCCCTCGCAAAAGCAGGATTACTAGTAGGGTAAGGGTAGGAACTAGGTTCCCCCGCAGGCGGGGATTGAGGATCAAAACGCGCTTCCTCCGCCTCCGCCGAAACCCCCGCCGGAAAATCCTCCACCACCTCCGCCGCTAAAGCCTGAGCCGCTCGAGCTGGATCGCGGGGCGGAAACAAATGCCTGGTTCATATCCGATGCCATACTATGCATGGAACTCGAGAAGAAGACGGGGTTGAAGCCAGCATAGCCGTTGGGCGAGACATACCAGCGCGGAGGATCTTTTACGATTCCAGCGAATGCCTGGGCCCAGTTGTGCTCCACTCCCAGCGCCAGCGCATAAGGCAAATATTTTTCGAACGTATCCGGAGGCATGCGCTTCAGGCGGTCAGCGTCTACCCGGTTCATGAATTCCTGGAAGCCGAGTACAGCCACCCGAGTGCGTCCGCCCTTCACTGTCTTTGCGCTCATCTGCCGGGCAAACAGCCACCAGATGCCTGCTGAGATAGTTCCGCAGCCAATCACCAGACCGATCGAGCTGAAGATATTTTTGTACCCGGTGAACTGCAGGATGGCGAAGGGAGCGAGGCTGAGCACAATCCCAAGAAAACTGTATGCATTGGCCGAGTCGGGATCGAGCAGGTACATTCCCTTTTTCTTCAGCGCCGCTTTGATGTCCTGCTGAATCCTCGGGAGCGCGGTGTAGAAGCGGTTTTTCAGAGCTGAGAGGCGCGTTTCAGTGCCATCGACAAATACGTTTTCCAGCATCACCTGTTCATGAGGCGCAACGTCGGTCCACTGCTCACGAGCCTTCAGCAGATGAAAGACATAATCTTTCTGATGAAAGATCCCGAGAGTGGTCTCCACTTTCTCCTCAATCTTCACATAGCCACGCACGGCCAGATCCACCAAAGTGGAAGTGATGTCGCGAGGATGAATGGTGTCGTCGATCAATGTGCCCGCTTCCGCCGGCGTCATGCCTTCGGGTGGTTCGTACATCGGGGCAACGGAGAGGCCGGGGTCCGGATCGCGTCCCTTGTACCACCACAGAGCAAACATCACGCCTAATGTGACTAGCGGCAAAAACCCAATTGGATTGTTTCCCAGAAACCATGCCAGCCGAGTCAGCGCGCCTGGTTGTTGGAGAATGCCCTTGGGGATGTAGATATTAATCGTCAGGCCGCCACGCATGGGCAGCGGATTTGTAGTCTCGAACGAGACGTCAGACCCTTTTACTTCAGAACTGGCTTCGCGTTCTGCCGAGCCATACACGCCGGTGAAGGCCTGAGCACGCAACGATCCTGCTGCGGCGCTCGGCAGTCTGACCACTGCTGATGCGTGATCGATAGGTACCGGCCAGTCGTTACCGGTGACATTCCAGTAGAACTCGTCGTGATCCTCGAAGTAGCGAATACCGCATCAGGAACCAAAATTTTCAGGTCGCGCAGGCCGCGAGTGATGTGGGATTCGTACTTCAGCTTCTGACCCGCGGCGTCGGTGACACCAAGGACATCGATCAACAATGTGTAATTCGTGCCGCCCGGGCCAGGGTATTCAATAGGAATAAAACGATGGATGCCGTGCCACTCGCCGATGAAAACCAGGGTAAGGCGCTCGTGGACAGCAGCAGAGCCATCCGCACCGATGTTAATGGTGTCGCTGAAGTCGGCCACTCGCCAACTCTTGGCCCAAAGCGGTGTCGCAAGAGTCAAGACGCCAAAGAGGATTAGGAAGCGAAGTGCTGCGCCATTCAACAGCTTAATTGCTCGCTGTTTGCCTTGATCGCTTCTGGCGAAAAGTTCGCTCACACTCAGAACTTCACTGCTACCGGTTCGCGGTCGGTTTCCGCGACCTCGAAGAATTGGCGTTGCTGGAATCCAAACATGCCGGCAATGAAATTTGTTGGGAAGGACTGAATCTTGGTATTCAGATCGCGCACGACGGCGTTGTAATAGCGGCGCGAATTTTGAATCGTATCTTCCGTCTGGTTCAACGACATTTGCAATTGCGTGAACTCCTCCGAAGCCTTCAGCTCGGGATAATTCTCGGCCACAGCGAACAGGCTTTTTAATGCCCCGGTTAACTGGTTTTCGGCGGCAGCTTTGTCGGCAGGTGTGCTGGCCTGCATCGCCATGGAACGAAATTTTGCGATGTTTTCGAAAGTACCCTTTTCGTGGGTGGCGTAACCTTTCACGGTTTCGACGAGATTCGGAATCAGGTCGTGGCGTCGCTTGAGTTGCACATCAATGTCGGACCAGGCATTGTCAGTGCGAACTCGCAACTGGACCAGGTTGTTGTACATCCCGATCAGCAGGAACGCGATGACAACCAGTACACCCAGAATGATCCAGGCCATAACTTCTCCTCTAGTTCCGAAGTGTGGAATCAGGGGACGGTAACACAGAGCACAAACGTGCGCAATTGCTGAAGCCAAAATTAAGTGAGATAGAGTGCTGAAGGCCAGATTACCCTGTGTTACCTGTAGGTTTCCAGGTACTTGCAGCCTGACGCGGGGAAATGGCATCGTACAGGGTAGGGATATTATGATCGCTTCCCAAAACAAGACATCTCGTAAGCGACGCCGGTTCTGGTTTGCATTGATACTGGGGCTGCTTTTGGCGGGACCAGCCTACGGCCAGACCTGCCTTACTGCCAACGACATGGACGAAGCCACACGGGCCGCTTTGGTGAACACCGCCAAACGGTATTTTGACATGGCGGCCCGGGGCGATTCGGCTTCGTTGCGGCAGAATTCGATTGTCAGCGTCGCTTCGGATTTTTCCGGCATTGAGAACGCAGTCAAAGACAACCAGTCTAACTTTGCGGGAGCGCAGGCCACGCCGCGTCCGCCATTCTTGCTGAAAGCTGAAGGGACCGCGCCGCTGCCACACGCTGAATTCTTGTGTGGAGTCTTTGGCGCCCAGGGTCAAACCAAAGATAGCGCTGTGTTCCAGCTCAGCAATCTGCCGCCGGGAAACTATGGCATCGCGATTCTCGATGTCAGCGGAAGCAAAACACCGTATACGCTCTCATTCGTCCTACAACAGCAGGGAAATGACTGGAAACTCGGCGGATTTTACGCCAAGCCAATGCAAGTGGCAGGTCATGATGGCAACTGGTACGTCACGCGCGCCCGTGAGTACAAAGCCAAGGGCCAGGTTCATAATGCATGGTTGTACTTTCTCGAAGCCCGCGAACTACTGGCTCCTGTGCCATTCATGAGCACTCTAGCGACCGACAAACTGTATGACGAATCGCAGAGCGCAAAGCCTTCAGATTTACCGCCTTCCGACCTTTCCGCCGCTGGCAAGACTTTCAAGGTGACGAACCTGTTTCCGTTGGCCGTTGGCAACGATCTTGATCTGGTAGTGAAGTACCAGTCGCCCGACGTTTCCAACACCACGCAAACCTTTCAGGACAACATGGCGGTGATGAAGGCGCTGATCGCGAAATATCCGGAACTTCACGAGGCCTTTGGCGGAATTGTGGCGCGGGCTGTGGAACCGTCTGGCCGTGATTACGGATCGCTGATGGCGATGAAAGATATTAAATAATTACGATCGACGATTTTCGATTGACGATTGTCAAAACTAAGAACTGAGAACCAGGAACCAAAAACTGATTTCCTAGCTACTCTTCAAACTCACTTTCGCCTACTGATCAAACACACACTCTTTGGGATCTTTATCTTCCCGCAATCCGAGAAAAACGGGAGCGCGTAGTTTGAGTCCGCCATCAGCGGTTTCATGCGTCCATTCAGAAAACTTGATCTCGGCCACCAGTTCAGGTTTCACCCAATGTACGTTTCGTGCATCCACGGGGCCGTAAAAAGGATTGCGATCCGTTTCCAGGCTTTTCAGCAATTGGTAAATTTCTTTTAGCCTGCTCTGATTAAAACCTGTTCCCGCCTGGCCTATGTGAATCAGGTGATCTTTCTTGTCATACAGGCCCAACACAATTGATCCGAAATATTGGCGACTGCCTTCGGGATCGGTGTAGCCCCCGATCACGCAGTCAATCGTGTGCGTGATTTTGATCTTCAACCACTCGCGGGTGCGACGCTCCTCATAACAACTAGTTCGACGCTTGGCGAGAATGCCTTCCAAACCCTTTTGTTTGGCGGCCTCAAAGAGCGCGATCCCCTGGCCCGGATAGTGATCGGAGTAGCGAAGCAGATCACCCGACGTGGCAATTTGAGCCAGCACTTCCTTACGCTGCTCAAGCGACACTCGCCGCAGGTCGTAACCCTCGAGGTAAAGCAAATCGAAAACGTAATACATGATTGGGACGTCACGCCGGGCCGCAGTATGCCGGTTACCTTGGCGGATGCCTGTACGCTGCTGCATCAGGCTGAAAGAGGGCCGGCCTTGTTCGTCCAGGGCGACGATTTCGCCGTCGAGAACGGCGGTCTGCGCTTTGATTAACTTGGGCAGACTTTGTAATTCAGAAAATTGTCCAGTAAGGTCGTTTTGATTGCGCGAGACGAGTCGGCTCTTGCCGTTTTCCAGAAAACAAACAGCACGATAGCCGTCCCACTTGATCTCAAATAACCACTCCGGGCTATCGAAAGGTTTATCGACAGACGTCGCCAGCATGGGATGAATAGCAGTTGGCATGGGCCTTTTTACGGCGCCCTGCAAACCTTCCAGCACCGAGGACAAAGAAGACGCTGGCGAATTTCTTTTTTCAGTTGTTGCCTCAGGGTTCCGGACGGAGTTCTTGGCAGTGGTTATCGCTTTAGTTTTTTCGTTTTTTTTTACTCCCGCTGCCGCGGCTTCTTTTGTGGTTGAAGCCTTTTTTCGTTTTTCCCGATCCAGCTTGGCCAAAGTGTCAGCCAGCCATGGCGCTTTCGCTTTGCCCCGCGATGCCGGACGATCGCTTTCCCATTCCGCCGAAGCCTTATCACCACCAATCTCTCGCATGGTGCGTCCGGTGAGCACGGAAGTGTCGTACTGCTCAATGTTGAAACCAGGAACTGCATACTCGTCCTGCTTCTTGATAAGCAGCCACTCCGTGCCCTTGCTTCCAGGACGGCGTCCCTTCATGTGAATCAGGACAAAATCACCTTTCAGGCGCTTGCCGCGCAGACGGAACTTGAAATCTCCCTTCTGCAGCATGGCAGCCGCTTCCGCGTCGGTCGCTGGAACAAATTTGCCTTTCACGGGAACGGGCGAGAGCGGCTCCCACGTTCCCACGTCCCAGACCATCACTGTGCCGGCGCCATAGTTACCTTCGGGAATGATGCCCTCGAAATCGAAATAAGACACGGGATGATCTTCCACCTGCATGGCCAGGCGTTTGTCGGCGGGATCGAGCGATGGTCCTTTGGGAACGGCCCAGGATTTGAGCACGCCATCCATCTCCAGGCGAAAGTCGTAATGCAGGCGCGTGGCGCGATGTTTTTGCACTACAAAGCGATGCTGCGATTTCTTTTCAACCTTCCCCGGCGGCTCGGGAGTTTCGGCGAAGCGGCGTTTGCGTTTGTATTCTTCCAGGGGCATAGAGCTATTTTAGCGATCTGAAGGGTATGCGCGGGAGAAAGCGGGTTTTGGCAGGTCAGACTATTGAGAAGGAGTGGCAGACAACAACATTCAAGTGGTGAGATATGCCCCGGCACGTCCAGCTCGACGTGCCGGGGCGCAACAATCAGGCCGCCTTTCCGGCCGCAATGCGATGGGTGGTGGAAGTCTCAACGTTGAAAGTCTCAACTGTCGGATCCTTTCTTAACGTCGGCTTGAGTGTGTCCACAATGCGGTTGTAGTGCTCGCGATGATATCGCTCCGCATCCTCCTTGTTCTTCCAAAAGCTCACCGAAATGACACGCTCGGCGTCGCTTTCCGAGGTGAGGCCGATCAGGTCCACAAACCCCGGCTGCTTTTGCAGAATAGGTAGGACGTCATTGCGCAGTTTGTTGTTGAACTCATCCCTTTTATCTGGTTTTACGCGACATTCCACCATGCGGGTAAACATAGAAAATCTCCTTTCGCATTCGTTGGAAGTGAAAGCCTGCCCGTCGCCAGAACCGCTCGAAGTACCAGCCACACGACGGGAAGGTTGATTGTCGGTACTGGTCTTAGTTGTAAAAGATGAGAAAGAAATTATAGTGCGATTGTGCGGGATAATTTTGCACAGTATCGAAGTTTTTATGGAGGCTCCCCGATTGTCTTAATGCTTTAATTACTATGGCTTGCGATTATGAAACGTGAGTACCCAGAGACTCCGCTGGTCGGCGTGGGTGCCGTGATCCTCGACCAGGGTCGCGTGGTTTTGGTTAAACGTAAATTTCCGCCGCTCGCCGGGGACTGGTCTATCCCCGGAGGTCGGTTGAAGATCGGCGAAACGCTGCGCGAGGGCGTGGTTCGGGAAGCTCGTGAGGAAACCGGACTGACCGTTGATCCGGTCGAATTGCTAGGTGTGTATGACCGCCTGTTGCGCGATGAGGCTGGCCGAATCCTTTATCACTACGTCTTGATAGATTTTCTTTGCCGGCGATTGACGGGTGAACTCCAGGCTAGCGGGGATGCCGACGATGCACGCTGGTTTTCCCCGGAAGAAATAGAAAAAGTTTCTCTGGTGGCAGACACCGCGCAGGTGATCCGTCTCGGGTTTGAAAAAGTAGGGAAGTAAATGGCGGCCGCAACCGCCGTCTGGAACAAGCATCAGAGACGGCTTTCCTACTTTTTTACTTCCGTTTGCTGGCTGGCGACACATTGCCAATTTCCGTTAGGCATCTTTACCCAAGTGTCGGTCCAGCGTTCGTACCGGTCAATCTTTGTGCCATCGCCGTCGACGCCTTTTCCTGTCCATGAACCAGTCGCAATGGCAGTATCGCCATAGAGAGTCACTTTCACGTGACCGATCGCGTTGTGTTCCCACTTCCCGCCCTTGAGGTTGGACAGAAGCTTATCTTTGCCTCGATCTGGCCACTGGTATCGGTGTTGACAAAGCTCGCGGCCAACAAAGGAGCCACCGCAGCAGATTTTCCGTCACGCTGAGCTTCTGCCCACTGCTGCTCGAGGGCGGCTATTGTTTTTTTCTGTGGCTGTGTCTTTCTCTGCCGATAAAAAGGGTGCCAAGATCAAACACACAGTCACTAACAATGCGATTTCACAAAATTGTTTCATGGAATCTCCGGAACGGGATTTCGGCGAGAAAATAGGCCGAAAGCAGAACGGCCCGCGCATGAATCGACGCGGGCCGCCCGGTGGACTGTTTGGGATTGACCAAGAGGTGGTCACTCTACGTGGCCCCTTCGGCAAACTCCGGGTCCCGACGCGACTTGCGGCGGGCGGATCAACCCTAAATCACCGGTAGTCGTGCGATGGTTCTTAGAGCGACCGCTCTAAGTCTCAGCCACCTCACCTGGTCTTGTACTGCCACTACAATCAGAACTTGTCATCCGACCACCTCCTTTCCGGTGTAAATCCACATTAGTACGAAACGCTTTCGAACGTCAACTGGTACAACCAAAGATTTCATGATTTTCCGTTGACGATCCGCGCTCGGCAATCGCACTGGGAATCCCGCGGGACATGTCCCCTTGTTATCTGGTTCCTTACCCTCCTGGGTTTCTACACTGGAACTCTCCCCGAAAGTAACTTGGATTTCCGTAAGTTACAGATTTTTCAGCCTTTCCAGCGGTAGGCGTCTGGCTGCGAGAGGCCGATGTGAGCCAGCACGCGATTGGCAAATTCGCGTGCCATGACGTCCACGCTCGAGGGGCGGTTATAGAACGCGGGAATCAAGGGGAAGACGGTCGCGCCGGCGTCGGCAGCCCGGTACATGTTGCGGATATGGATTTTGTTGAGCGGCGTTTCGCGGACACAGAGCACCAGCGGACGCTTCTCCTTGAGACAGACATCGGCGGCACGCTCGATCAGTTGTGAGGCGATGCCGTTGGCAATGCGCGCCAGGGTACCGACGCTGCATGGGATCACAACCATGGCGTCGACCGGATAAGAACCGCTGGCGACGTTGGCGGCAATGTCGGTATTGGCCTGCTGCTGAATTTTGCGTGAAGCCTTGCCCAGTAACTGGCCGACAAGATTGCTGCGGCCGCGAAGCGCGAGTTCTTCGGCCATCACACGCAGCGCGCTGTCAGACGCGATGAAGTTCACGGTCTGAACACGCCGGTCACGCTCGACGGCAAGCAGAAAGTGCTTGAGGAACAGCGAACCGCTGGCGCCGGTAGTGGCGACAGTCAGGTTCTGAGGATGGCTCGGCAACGTGACTCCTGTGGCGCGCGGCTTCGGCACGGAGTCCTGAGCATAGGGAGCGCGCGGCGGGCAAGTCAAGGTTGGTCGGCGGTCGTTGGTCCTTGGTCTCGATCGGCGATCAGTCCGAGTCAGCGATTAGACCACTACGAACTTGCGATCCCGACGCAGTGCGGCGCAACTTCACGCGCTCGCAAGCGTCGAACGTGAGATCCGATCCCAGGATCATAATGGCCGTCGCAAATACCTCCGGGATTTCACCCAGGCTTACCGCTCCTATGAGTCCGTGCTCGACCGGGAACAGCTCAACTCGCTCGTACATAGTTCCGATATTTTGTTGATCGGCGATTATCACGCGCTACCGGCGTCGCAGCGTTTTGCTGCAGCCCTGCTGGAGGAGCGAGCACAACCAGGTGACCGGCCTGTAGTCCTGGGGTTGGAAACGATTTTTTCTCGCGACCAGCACATTCTCGATGAATGGTGGCGGCGGGAAATCGATGAAACAGAATTGCGTCAGCGCATTCGTTTTGATCAAGATTGGGGATATGACTGGCAACCTTTCTACGAATTGCTGCTGACTGCGCGCGAGCATGCGG
>MNGW01000054.1 GCA_001918935.1 Acidobacteriales bacterium 13_1_40CM_3_55_5
CAAACTGTACGCTTTCCAGCACTTTGATTTCCCGCACCGGATCGCCGTTGACTGCAATGACATCTGCATAGGCTCCGGGTGCAATCACGCCGATCTGTCCTTCCATGTCGAGCATTTCTGCCGCCCTCGAAGTTGCGCTCTTGATTGCGTCCATGGGGGACATACCGAATTCCACCATGCGTAAGAATTCTTGTGCCATCGGTTCCGTCCAAGGAATTCCACCGATATCGGTGCCGAAGGCGATCTTCACCCCAGACTTCATCGCCTTTTGAAATGATTGGATATGCACCGCAGCCCTTTTGCGATCGCGTCGTCCGGCAGGCGTATCAGGCGGCCCCCAATCGGTGTAATAGGCGGCAAGCGTCGGACAATACCATGTGCCCTGCTTTACCATCTGGGCGATTTGCGTGTCGGTAATTTCGAGCCCATGCTCAATGGAATCGCAGCCACCGTCCAGAGCGCGCTGCAATCCGATACCGTTATATGCATGACATGCCACTTTCTTGGTCCATCCGTGAGCCTCGTCGACGATCGCCCTCAGCTCCTCCACAGTGAGAGTTGGCTGCGACACCAGTTCCCCGTTCTTTCCGACCCACGACCGGTGCGTCATATATACCTTGATCCAATCAGCGCCATGGTCGAGCTGCTCGCGAGCCGCCTTCCGTGCTTCTACAGGGCCATCGATGATCTGTGCTCCCTTTGGCATTTCCAGCTCCGGAGCGTACCCCTCAAGCGGATAGCCGCCAGTCGTAGAGATAGCTCGAGTAGAGACGAATAGCCGTGGACCGGGAATATAACCGCCCTCAATCGCCTGCTTGATGCCCACATCGCCATAACCCGCGCCCTCGGTCTCGACATCGCGCAGCGTGGTGAAACCCTGCTCCAGTGCACGACGCGCTGAGACCGTCGCCCGGGCCGCACGGAAGGACAGGGGCTGCTTCAGAATGTTGGCGTCATAGCCTCCCTGAGCCGGGTCTTCGCCTTGGAGAAAAATATGGGTGTGAGAATCGATCAGTCCGGGCAACACCGTGGCGTGGGAGAGATCAATCACTTTGGCGTCAGCCGGCATTTTCGAGCTTCCAGCATCAGAAACGCTTCCAATCCGGTTTCCGCGGATTACGATCACTTGATCGTGACGAGGAGTGCTCGATTTGCCATCAATCAGAGTGCCGGCGCGGATCACGGTGATCTGGGCTCCCGCCGCGCTGGCGGTCTGCTGACCGGTTGCGGCCAGCGGGAAAGCCACGCTAAATATCAACATCCTCTGGAAGATGTTCATCAAACTCTCCTTCGGTGTGGGATGAGTGCCGGCAATTCTACTCCGTGGATTCAGTGATCACGGCATCGGCCTCGATCTCCACCAACATATCCGGCGAGACCAGCGCGCTGACCGCGATCAGAGAGGTTGCGGGACGAATATTCCGAAAAAACTCGCCGTGCGCCTTGCCAACTTTTTCCCAATCCGCAATCTGGGTGACAAACATGCGCGTGCGGACCACATCCTTCAGACTGGCGCCGGCTTTATGCAACGCCGATTCTATATTCTTCAAAGTTTGTACCGCTTGGGCATACGCGTCGCCGATGCCCACGATCTTGCCGCCGGTGCCGGTCGCGGTCGTGCCGGCTACATGAACAGAGGTACCAACGCGTACGGCACGCGAGTAGCCAACCACCGGTTCCCAGGGTGCACCGCTGGAGATGTTCGTTCGTTTCATGGCTGAAGTCCTCCTCGACGGGTCGTTTTTAGAGTGGTCATTGTAATGTCTTGCCAGTAGAAGGAGATCAATAGTCCCTCATTTTGTGTGCCAAATCCCGCCCATCAAACCTTGTGGGCCTTTTCCGGTTCTAATGAAATAGCAGCGCGTTGGATGACTTACGAAAGTCACTTGCCAGCACGCCCAAGGTAAGGTAAGTAGTCGGATAATTGTGCGCGAAATCCGCGACAGATGCGGATTCGAGCAGGAGGGCCCAGAATGATTCAGGAATCGCATCCGCTGCAACAGCTCTTCGTTGAGTTAGTTGGCCGGCACTATGCTGAAGAGATCGGCATTCGCGATCCCCAGATCGTTAACTACGTTGCCCACCTCCTGGGAGAGTTCTGCGAAGCGGAGCAGTTGTTCAAGATCCGCAACGCAGCTGAGCAACCTCTTAGCGACGTCGGCGAGATGCTGGCGGAATCCAACCCTGTGTTTGGCCCTGCTCCTTCATTCGACCGCGAACGGCAGGTGCGCAAGCACATTGGTGACTACACACTTTTCTTCACCGGAATGTTCCCGGAAAGCATTAATCACTTCCGGCTGCGCCGCAATCGTCTGGAGAATTTCATCGACTGGATGAAAGCCGGCAAAGAGAGTTATTACATCGTCTCCAAATTCGAGCACTTTGAATACACGAAAGTGGCGCCTCTGTTCGCCAACCTTTCCAACCATTTCGAGCAGTGCGTCTACGGCCTCAATCGGGTGAAGAATGAGTTGCAAGAGATGCAGCATCCGCTGGTGCGCCGTGCAGACGAAATTCTGATGTAAGGCCGCGACCACTCTTATATTTTCCGGTAAAAACTCAGCGCCGCGTCTCCCTGCTCCAGCTTCCTGTAGCGATGCAGTGAGGGAAACTTCTCTCCAGGATCAAACTTCTTCTGATGTTCTGCGATCACGAGGCCTCCGGGTCTGGGCAATCGAGATTCCCCCAGAAACTGCAAGGTTCGGCCATAGATTTGTTCCATCCGGTACGGCGGGTCAAGAAATATGAAGTCGGCGGAGACTTTTTCCTCGACCAACCTGCTAATCACCCTCTTCACATCTTCTTGAATAATCCGAAACCCTTCTTCCAATCCTAACGAATGCAAATTCTGCCGGATCAGTTCCGCTGCCTTCGCCGACTTTTCCACGAAATACACCATCCCCGCTCCCCGACTGAGAGCTTCGATTCCCACCGCTCCCGTTCCCGCGAACAGATCCAGCCATACCGTACCTTGGAGTGCGTCCGGATTGCCCGCTGTAAGAACGTCGAACAGCGTCTCGCGCAGACGGTCTGCCGTCGGACGAAGATTCATGCCGCGCAATGAGCGCAGAGGCCTGCTCCGGTATTTTCCAGCAATCACTCTCATCCGCGAAAACCTGTCCCCAGAAGAAACCCGCCAATCGGTTCACTGATCTCAAGTACCTTCGATTAACCAAATCACAACTCAGGGCTACGGCCCGGCGTCTAACTATATAGAATGGTGGTAGCGCGAGGCGGTGCAGGTCCTAGATGAGGAACTGGTCCATACCGGCGGGGCGGATTTTCGGAGTAGAAATCCGCATCCATTTGACGTTTCTTTTCCTGCTGGTATTCGTATGGCTGACCGATTCCGCGTCTCATCGCACGGTCAACCCCGGGCGCGGACTGGCTCTCGTCGGCATCATCTTTGTCAGCGTGCTACTGCACGAACTAGGGCATGCCCTCGCCAGCATGCACGGTGGAGTGGCGGCGAAATCCATAATTCTGTTGCCCATCGGCGGAGTGACCCTGCTGGATGAAACTCAACGTCCCGTGGAACCCGGCGCCGTCACTTGGAAACGAGACATTCGCATCGCGCTGGCGGGTCCTCTAGTTAATCTGCTGATTGCTTTTGTCGCCGGTAGCATCCTGCTCGGTGTAGCGCCTGAAATTCAACTCTGGGCGAAACCGTACGTGCTTTCGGGCAACCTGCCGCGCAGCCTGTTCTGGGCCAATATCTGGATCGCGCTTTTCAACCTGCTGCCTGCCTATCCCATGGACGGCGGCCGCGTACTTCGTGCCCTGTTTAGCCGCCGCATGGATCTGGTCCGCGCCACGCGCCGCGCCGTAACCATCGGCCAGGCATTTGCAACCCTCTTCATGCTGGTCGGAATGCTGTGGAACATCTGGCTGACCATGATCGGTTTCTTCCTGTTCATTGCAGCCCAACTGGAAGAACGCTCCGCCGTTTTCCAATCTGTGCTGGCCACGGTTCGCCTGGAAGACATCATGCTGACCGACTTTGCCACGCTCTCTCCCGCGGACACGCTGGAAGACGCGCTGGAAAAGGCGGTGCACTCGCTTCAAGACGATTTCCCCGTCATTCGTGGCAGCGACATGGTCGGCGTGATCTCCAAGCGAAAGATTTTGGAGGCGCTGCGAGGAGATGGAAACAATTACGTTCAGTCAGCGATGAACCGAATCTTCGAAGTGGCCCAGAAGAAAGAGTCTCTGGCGTCAGCCTTTCGCAAGCTCACCGCCCGCAATCTCAGCATCATCCCTGTGGTTGAAGACCAACGCCTGGTTGGAATTGTCACGCTACAAAATCTGATGCATTCCATGGCGCTCCTGGCCGAGAGCCGCAAACTGCGTAAGGAAGCGCTGAACCCCTGAGATCAGGTTTCTGGTTTCCAGTTTCAAATACCTACTGAAAACATCCGAGCTTCTGACTTCGTAAATCGTAATTCGTCAATAGTAAATTTCCCTAGTAGAGTCTTATCGCTTTCGCCTGATCAATTGCCGGCACTTTTCTCAGTTCCGCCAGCACCGCCTCCGGCACGCGTCCATCCACGTGCACCACCGCAATGGCACGCCGCGGAGCATTCTGCTTGTCATTGGCAGCAACACGGCCCAGTGAAAAGTCGGCGATATTGATCTTATGTTTGCCCAGGATCGTGCCCACTTGGCCGATTACACCCGGCACGTCACGATTTCGCATGTAAATCAAATTGCGCTCAAGCGGGGCCTCCACGTCAATTCCATCCACATGCAACAACCGAGGCGCATCTTTGTGCAGCACTGCGCCTTTAACCAGATGCTCTTCTGTGCTGGTCTTAAGCAGCACCGAAAGCACGCTGCCCGCTCCTCCCGTGGAAGTTTTCGGCTTACGTGCTTCATGGATACGCAAACCACGTGACGCCGCAATCGCCGCCGCATTCACCAGGTTCGCCTTCTCCTCAAGCGCCTCGTTCAAAATGCCTTTGATGGCGGCATTGCGGATCAATTCCGTCTTCCATTCCGCAATGTGTCCGCTATAGCGTAGAGAAACTTCTTCCAGCGTGCCTTCGCTGGCCTGCGCCAGAAACGCGCCCAACCGCTCTGCCAGCACAATGTAAGGATGCAGTTCCAGATACTCGTCGTGCGATACCGAAGGTACGTTTACGGCGTTCTGAATGACTCCATGTTTCAGATATTCCTTCACCTGGAGCGCGATCTGATATCCCACTGCTTCCTGCGCTTCGAAAGTCGAGCCGCCAATATGCGGTGTGAGGATGACATTCTCGATCGTCGTGAGTTGCGAGTTCTTCAAAGGTTCTTCTTCGAAAACATCGAGAGCTGCCCCTGCGACGTGGCCCTGCTTGAGAGCCTGAACCAGCGACGATTCATCCACCAGTTCACCGCGCGCGCAGTTCACCAGCCTTACGCCGCGCTTGGTCATCTTCAAGGAGTCAGCATTAATCATTCCGGTTGTCTGCGGCGTGAGCCCGACGTGCAGCGTCAGATAATCTGCCGACGCATAGACCTCCTCCAGCTTTGCCGTACGAATGCCCTGCTCCTTGGCCACTGCGCTCGAAACAAAAGGATCGTGGGCAATGATTTCCATGCCAAACGCTCTTGCCCGTCGCGCTACCTCCATGCCAATGCGTCCCAAGCCGACGATTCCCAAAGTCTTGCCGCGCAATTCCGTACCTTGCAGCGACTTTTTCTCCCACTTTCCCGCATGCATCAACTCGTTGGCCCGGCCAATTGGACGCGCCATCGCCAACATCATCGCCAAAGTGTGTTCCGCTACTGCAATTGCATTCGCTCCTGGGGTGTTCATGACTGCGATGCCTTGTCGCGTGGCCGCGTCCAGGTCGATGTTGTCTACTCCCACTCCCGCGCGTCCGATCACTCGTAGCTTGCGGGCATTGGCCAGCAATTCTGCAGTCACGTCTACAGCCGAGCGCACGATGAGCGCATCCGCCGACTCCAGTTGCCCGGCCAACTTGCCGTCTAACTGTTCCGGAGTTACCACTGTCCAGCGCGCTTCGCGCAGCAAGTCCAGCGCTGACGGCGAGATTTTCTCCGCAACCACGACCTTCATGATGAATTACCGAGCTCCCACGGGTTGACTCTTCTGCGTGATACTTTTTGCGTAAACCTGCTGCGCCCCCCGCACGCCGGCGCCATACTCTACGAGAGTCGCAGTCACGCTGGCGAGCACTTGTTCCAGTGCGGCCAATATCCCGATCGTGTCCAGATAGTCGTAATAGCCAATGTGCGCAATGCGAAACAGCTTGCCCTTCATCTCGCCCTGGCCATTGGCCACTACGGCGGCAAAGGACTCACGAAATTCCTTCACGATCGCTCCGGAATTCACGCCAGCGGGAGCTTTGATCGCCGTGAGCGCGGCTGAGGGGCTGGACGGCGAAAATAATTTCAAACCCAATGCTTGTGCGCCCGCGCGTGTCATTGCCGCGGCCAATTCTGCGTTATTCACCAGCGCCTCGCGTCCGGCAACCATATCGCCATCCCCCATCTGACGGACGAAATCCAGCGCCGTGCTTAACGCCGCAAACATCGAAGTAGCCGGCGTAAAAGCCGATTCCCCTTTGGCTGCGGCCTTTCTTTCTTTACGGAAATCAAAATAATAGCGAGGCGATTTCGCGGTCTCCATGCGACGCCAGGCGCGTTCGCTAATCGCACAGTAAGCCAGTCCCGGCGGAATCATCAGAGCCTTTTGTGAACCGCCGATGATGACGTCAATCCCCCAGCCGTCAACGTTCAGGTGAGTCGTGCCCAGTCCGGTGATGGCATCCACCACGAGCAACGTATCGTCACCAGACGCACGCACCACTTTCGCAATTCCCTCGACATCATGGCGCGCGCCCGTGGAACTCTCCGTCGCCTGCACATAAACTGCGCGGATCTCGGGCGTCAGCTTGCGGCGAATTTCGTCCAGCGAAAAAGTCTCGCCGTACGGCCCGCTTATGACCTCCACTTCACATCCGAAAGCTTTGGCCAGATCACGCCACCGCTCGCCAAACTTACCCGCCGATAGCACCAACACTTTGTCGCCGGGCGAAATCAGGTTGGAGACTGCCCCTTCCATTGCGCCCGTTCCGGAGGCGGTCAGGACTAAGACGTCGTTATTTGTTCCGATGAACTGCTTTAGGTCGGATAGCACGCGGGAAAACAGGGCCCGGAAATCTGCAGTCCGGTGATGCATGGCAAACGACGCCATGGCCGTCTGCGCCGCCGGAAGTATGGGCGTGGGGCCGGGAGTGAAAAGACGATTCTTGCGCAACATTCAGCGAATCCTTGGAATTGAAATGAATCTAGTGTACCGGAACCGCGTTGCTCTTCGTGCAGAGGGAAGGCAAAAACCATTAACCACCAAGGACACGAAGTCACACAAAAGGTTTTTCGTGGTTGCTTTTTCTTCGTGTACCTTCGTTCCCTTTGTGGTTGTCGCCTTTCGCCGCACGTCTATAATTGCCAATCATGACGCTCAGCGAACAGATACAAAAGGACATCACCACTGCCATGAAGGCACGCGATGAGCAACGCCTCTCTTGCCTGCGGATGGTGAAGACCGCGCTCAAGAATCGCGAAATCGAGAAAATGGCGCCGCTCGATGAGAAAGAAGCACGACAAGTGCTGAGCACGCTGATCAAACAGCGTAAGGATTCCGTCGAGCAGTTCACCAAGGGCGGACGTCAGGAGATGGCCGACAAAGAAGCTGCCGAAATCAAATTGATTGAAGCTTACATGCCCAAGGCCGCCGGTGAGGAAGACATCGTGGCCGGAGTGAAAGCCGTTATCGCCGAAATGGGAGCGCCATCGATGAAGGATATGGGAACGGTGATGAAGAATGTCATGGCACGCTTCTCGGCTGGAGGAATGCGGGTAGAAGGCAAGCAAGTCAGCGAGGTTGTGAAGCGAGAACTGACTCCCAAATAGCGGAACTAGTGGCTTGTGGTTGCCCAATGAAATGCTAATTTTGACGCCTGATGTATCCACAATCACAGCCATTCTGGGCGTCTGTGCATATTATGCTGCAGCCTCGGTATTGATCGTGCGGGCCTCGGGGGCGGGCACGATTGTCACTCTCTACGAGCCTCCAGAACATCTCTCGCCTGCGGCGGTTCGCTATGCCTGGAAAAGAACCTTTGATGACCGAACGTTTTGGGCAGCTGTACTCAGCGTCATTTCCAAAGGCTTGGCGACCATACAGTCGGAAGATGGTGCTGCAGTGCTTCGCCTAACTCCACCCGCAAATCTGAAACTTCTTCTGCCTCAAGAAGAAAAGTTGTTGTTAGATGAAATGCCGTCTCATCGCCGTCGCAAGGGGATGAAGGTCAACATGCTCGACGGAAGGATGGCGGTAATCGTGAGTGAAATGGCTGACTTCTTGCGGCGAGAGGCCTTGGGTGTGAGCTTTAAGGACAACCGTACCTTGCTAATCATTGGAACGATGTTGTCCGCTATCGCCATCCTGGTGGCGGCGCGGCCCCGGTGGGCCAGAACAGTGGTTCGCACTCGGGATATCTTTTGCCTTCATGGCGCCGTCGGCGTATTACTTACCTTTTCTATTGCTCCGACTACGCGACTTGTACCGAACAGCCCACGATAAACTTGATGGTCAGGTTTTCCGCAGGGCAGTCCTCCTCGCCGCGTGGATCGTTCCGTGTATCGCGGGAATTACTTTGGGCTTTGTCGAGCTTGGCGGCACATTCGGGTGGCCCGTTCTGGAAGCTACCGCAGTTATGGCAATAGTGGATGTCAGCTTCTTACATTTCATGAGGACACCCACGGAAGAAGGCCGGAAACTGCTCGACAAAGTTGAGGGGTTTCGCCTGTTTTGCAAGAAGTGGATCAGTTTCCCGTGGATCAGTTCACAGCTCCGCATGAGCACTCAGGAATTTACGAAAAGTTCCTCCCCTATGCGGTCGCTTTGGAGGTAGAACAAGCGTGGTGCAATCGATTCCTTGCAATTGCTTCGACCTTTCACCAACCGGAACCTTTTCCCAATACGCAGTCGTTTTATCTTGGAATGTGGGACGGCAAACCTGTCGAGATCGTCTATCGCCCCCTGCCAAAGTGACGCTTCATGCCACAACAATAGTGGTAGACCTACTTGCTCCTTTGCAGTTCTCGATACGCTTCGCTTTTTGAAACCCCTATCTCTTTCGCGACCTTCTTCAATGCCGCTTTTTCGTCCAGTTTCTGTTCGGCCATGATCTGCTCCAGTCGCTGGCGCACTGTCGCGGACGTCTTTACTGTCTTCTGATCGGTTTCTTCCGCTTTGCCGATCAGCAGAGTAATTTCACCCTTGATCTCGTCGCGCGCGTTCAGCGTCCGTAGAACTTCGTACGCCCGACCGCGCAGAAACTCTTCGTGAATCTTGGTGACTTCGCGTGCGATGACAAGGTGCCGTTCCGCGCCCAGGACTTCCACAATGTCCTCGACAGCTTCTTTCACGCGATGTGGCGCTTCATAAAACACCTGCGTTCGCGGCGACCCCTGAATGCTCTCCAGCATTTTCCGCCGCTGTCCCCGTTTCGCGGGGAGAAATCCGCTAAATCGAAAGGAGTCGGCTGGCAGGCCACTGGCCACCAGCGCCGCTAGAAACGCGGACGCTCCTGGAATCGGCACCACGGGAACGTGATGCCGTATGGCAAGCGAAATCAACCGGAAGCCGGGATCGGAAATCCCCGGCATGCCCGCGTCGGTGACCAAAGCCACACGCGCCCCTCGCTCCAATTCGAGGACCAGTTCGGCAGAGCGCGTCATTTCATTGTGCTCGTGATAGCTGATGGTGCGGGTGGTAATACCGTAATGGTTGAGAAGTTTCTGACTCTGCCGCGTGTCCTCACATGCGATCAGGTCGCATTCCTTCAGTACTCGCAGCGCTCGCAGTGTGATGTCTTCCAGGTTCCCGATGGGAGTTCCCACCAGATAAAGCGCCGCTCCAGAGTCCAGACTGCGAGTAGTTCTCGCGGCGTCGCTGTCTCCGGGCTTCATGCACGCGAGTCTATCACCGGGTAGAGGACCGCACCTGCCTCGTAAATTGACGCCGCTAGTCCCCAATCCCTAGAATCAAAGACAGAGCAATACCGCGATTGCTGTCGAATTCAAACAAGCCGTTGGCGAACGACCAAAGACCAACGACCGACGACGGTTGTTAGGGAGTCCATGCCACTTTACGAGTACGAGTGCAAGAAATGTCATCACCGGTTTGAGCGGATCCAGAAATTTTCCGATCGCCATTTGAAGAAGTGTCCTGATTGTGGCGGCCCGGTCGAACAGATGATCTCCGCTCCAGCCGTCCAATTCAAAGGCACCGGATGGTACGTCACCGATTATCCTAAGAAGTCTTCGGGAGATTCGTCCCGAAATGGTGATTCCAGCGAGAAATCGGGCGGCAAGGACGAAAAGTCAAAGGACGAGAAGTCGAAATCCGGCGCTGCGAAATCTGACAGTTCGAAATCGGATTCTTCGAAATCCGAAGCCGCTCACAAGAAAAGCGAAAAGAAGTAAGGCCACTATCTCCAACTCATGTTCTATCCCAACGCACTCAATATCTGATTTTCGAATTCATATTCCAGAAGGATGGCAAAGTTGTCGCCCTCAAATTCCCAGGATTCCGCATACCTGGTGAGATGGAGGTCATACTTGGAGAAAGCCGCCGCATAACGTACGTTGCACGGCTGCGGACATGCGATGAGTCCCGTGGGATCCATTCGCAGCACACCTGTCGTCCCGAACAGTGTGGCTGAAGTGACATCTGGCTCCCGCGCAACCCCAATCTGATGAGGCGCTTCGCGAAACGCCCGTGAATCCCCTTGACGCATATCAGCGAGCACACCCGGATCAGAGCGCTGAAGAGGATTGAGCTACCTTCCTTGCCAGACTTTGTTGTGCACTCTTCCAAATCGTCCACAGGTCCGCCCCTGACTGTTGAGTTCGATTCACAAATCCGATTGGCAGCACCTCCGATTCACCGCCGCCACAGCCCACCAGAACCATGGTTAGTATCAGCGTACGCAGACTCCACCCCATAGCCCTCCTCGGTTCCCTGCTCAATTGAATCGGCAAGTGGAGCTATTTCTCCATGACTGGATTTAATCGAACGTAGTTGACCCTCGGTGAGAGACTCTCTGAACCCTCGCACTCCGTATTGTTTGCCGCTCCTCGATTTCTGTGTTAACGTCGCGCCTTGGTTGCCCTGATGCACGCCCTGTTCAGTCATGAACCGCCAACCAAAACGCAGGTGATGCCTGTCCAGTCCGTCATCCCTGTGCTGCAGGACGCGGCGGTAGCCGCGGTCTACTGCAGCCGGCGCATGGGCGGCGACTTCTACGATTTCCTGCGAGTTTCTCCCGACCGCGTTGTCATCGGACTACTGGATGTGGCTGGCCGCATTGAGGATAACGGCGCTATCATTTCAGCCGCCCAGCAGACATTTCGTAGTTTGGCCCCCGAGTTGTTTGCTAAAGAAGACATCAACGAAGCAGATGCTATGAGTGAGCTCGCGCTCGCGCTCAATCGCACTATCCTTCAATCTCAGGGGAATATCCGATCGTGTCCGGCATTCGCCGCTTGTTATAACGAAAGCCTCGGCACTCTTTGCTATTTCAACGCGGGCCATACTCCCGGACTGCTTCGGGACCGCACCGGCATCACCGAACTGCCCGCCACCGGCCTGCCTCTGGGATTGTTTTCGCACGCTACTTCCGACGCTCGCATCGTTGCTTTGGAGCCCGGGGCTTCTCTGCTACTCGTTTCCCTGGGACTGTTGGAAGGCAAATATAAAGACGAAGAATTTGGATTGGGCCGTTTAAAAGACACGTTTCTACATGCCAACTCCGACGATGCCAGAGAACTTTGCGTCAGCATTATCAATAACGTGCAGCAGTTCATGCGAACTCCTCCCATCCACAACGATGTGACCGTACTCGCGCTGGTCCGTGCCGCCACCGCCAAAGCCTTAGCTGTAGCCGGTTGAAGCCTATTCCGGGCTCTTCAAGAGGCCCAGGCACTGGCTCACCCTTCGGGTTCAGAGGTACAATTTACTAAGGTCATCCTCCCAGAAACCTGCGACCAGATACTGTGGCATGGCCTCCGGAATACCTATGCGAAAATTTTTCCCTTGTTTGTTGCTTTGCCTTCTTTCGGTGCCTACTTTTCTCACTGCGGATACCGTGGTTGAGGAAATCATTGCCCGCGTCAACAATCAGATCATCACCCGCACCGAGTATCAACGCAGCAGAGAACAGTTGAAACAGGAGGCGCAACAGCAGGATCCGGCCAATGCGAACAAAACATATTCCGAGCGTGAGAAGGACGTCCTCCGCGATCTGATCGATCAGCAACTACTCCTGGAGAAAGGCAAAGACCTGGGCATCACGGCGGATACCGAGCTGATCAAAAAACTGGATGAGATGCGCAAAGAGATGAAGCTGGAGAGCATGGACGATCTGGAAAAAGCGGCTCAATCCCAGGGAATTTCATTCGAAGACTTTAAGCTGAATATGCGCAATCAGATAATCACTCAACAGGTGATCGGCAGAGAAGTTGGCCAGAGGATGACCATTCCGAAAGAAGAAATTCAGAAGTTTTACGACGAGCACAAGAGCGAAATGGAGCAGCCCGAACAGATTCGTGTGAGCGAAATCCTGGTCTCGACGGAAAAGAAAGGCGACGCAGACACCAGCGATGATTCGCAACGACTAGCCGCAGCAGAAGCTAAAGCGAAAGACTTGCTCGCGCAAATCCGCAAGGGGACGAGTTTTGAGGACGCCGCTAAGAAGAATTCCGATGGTCCTACTGCCGCCCAGGGCGGCGATCTCGGGGGATTCAAGCGAGGCACCTTGGCTAAAGAACTCGAAGACAAGACGTTTGCCATGAAGGCGGGCGAAGTCTCAGATATTATCCGCACCAAGCAGGGTTTCGTCATCCTGAAAGTCGCGGAGCATCATAACGCCGGCGTCCCGCCCCTGAGCGAAATCGAAGGCCGTATCCAGGACGCGATTTATATGCGCAAGCTTCAACCTGCCCTGCGCGCCTACCTGCAAAAACTACGTGAGGAAGCTTACATCGACATCAAAACCGGCTACGTCGACACCGGTGCCAGCCCCAATCAAACCAAGCCCATCGAGACCCTGGCCAAGGATGCCACCGCCAAACAACTCAAAAAGAAGAAAAAATTCGGGGTGTTTTAGTTTAAGCTGGTTAGGATCTCGCATTACAACCCTCCACGAGCTCGGCGATACCGTATGGCGTTTGAAGATCAAAAACATAAGGCCCTATGAAGGATTTTTTTCTAGCGGATTGCGCTCAGCACGAAAATAAGGTCCTCACTTCCAGCTTCGTAGTGGTCTCCAAACAGGTCAAGCCCAAGAAGACCGGAGAGCCCTACCTCGCGTTAACCCTCGGCGATCGTACCGGACAGGTGGAAGCCAAAATGTGGGACAACGTCGAGGACGCGCTGGACGTCTTCGAGCAAGACGACTTCATTAAGATCAAGGGCCTCCTGAACAAATATAAGAACCGTTTTCAGATTACCATCCACAAACTTCGGCGCTTGGGCGATTCGGAAGTTGACTTCGCGGATTATCTACCCAAAACCACCAAGGATATCGGCGAGCTGTGGCAGACTTTGGCAGGTTTCGTAGCCAATTTTCAGGATCCCTGTCTCAAGGCTCTGGTCGAGGCTTTCATGAGCGATCCCGATATCGCCGAAGCTTACCGCACCGCCCCGGCCGCCAAAACTTTGCATCATGCTTACATCGGCGGGCTGCTCGATCACGTAGTGTCACTTTTCCGCTCCTGCGATTTGATTTGCCGCAATTATCCTCAGATCAATCGTGATCTGCTGCTTACGGGAGCGTTCCTGCACGACATCGGAAAAATTCACGAACTCGCGTACAACCGTTCTTTCTCTTACACCACCCGCGGCCAATTGCTCGGACACATGGTGATCGAGTTGGAAATGGTGCACGCCAAAATCGCGCAAGTTCCGAACTTCCCCAGCGAACTCAAGACGTTGGTCGAACACCTCATCATTAGTCATCACGGTCAGTACGAGTTCGGTTCCCCGAAGCTGCCGATGTTTCCTGAAGCCCTAGTGTTGCACTATCTTGACGATCTCGACTCCAAAATGGAGAGTATGCGCGCCCACTTCGCGCGCGAAGTTTGTTCCGAGGGCGTGTGGACGGGCTACAACCCTTCCCTCGCTCGTCCGCTCTTGAATACGGCCAAATTTCTGGAGAAAAAACCCGCTGCTGAAGCTGCATCCGTCGAGGCTTCCGGAACTCAGGCTGCTGCCACGATGACTGAGTCGTCCGAACCAGCCGTGAACACTGATTCGATGGCTGCCGCTGCTGGCCCGGAAAAGATTTGATTCCCGAATGTGGAAATTGCGGTTACTCGCCCGTCGCGCACTCCATACGACAATTGCACGTGGTCCCATCTTTCTGGTAAACATCCCCAATGGAGGTAATCGTATGCGATCGCGCTGGATAAAACTCACCCTGGGCCTCTATCTATCTCTCGTATTGATAGCTTGCAGCAACAAAGCTCCCGAATCGACGGATACCAATCAGCCCGCTACTTCTACGACTAACACCGCCAAAACTCAGCAAGCCAAACCGAAAGCAGCAGCCGTATCAGTTGTCGTTCCCGCGGGAACTGTGGTGACCGTGCGGCTGGGCCAGGCTTTGGGCTCGAAAATCAGCACGCCCGGAGAAACCTTCGCCGCCACCCTGGCTAGTCCCGTGACAGTCGGTGGCAATACTGTCATACCGATCGGTGCAAATGCTTCCGGCATAGTGGTGGATGCGAAGCCTCTGGGAAAGTTCAAGGGCGCTGCCACTCTGGATCTTAAGCTGACTTCGATTAACGTCAACGGCGCCGACCATAACGTTGAAACCTCCGCTCTGATCCGCACCGCGAAAGGCAAGGGAAAACGCACTGCCACCATGATCGGCGGCGGCGCGGGCCTCGGCGCGCTCATCGGCGGATTAGCCGGAGGCGGCAAAGGTGCCGCCATCGGTGCAGTCGCTGGCGCTGGCGCCGGCACTGCCGGTACGGTATTCACCGGCAATAAGGACGTTGTCCTGCCTGCTGAGTCCGCGCTCAGCTTTAGACTCAATCAGCCGCTGGAATTGAGATAGGGGCTTTCGGATTTAAATAGCCCACGGCCCGGGCCGTGGGTTATTTTTTTACTGCCATGCTCGACTTAGGTGGCTTCAAAGTTCTGACGTTCGACTGTTACGGCACTCTGATTGACTGGGAAACCGGCATCTTCTCCGCGCTGCGTCCTATCCTCGCGGCACATGGCAAGTCCATCACTGACTCCGCCCTCCTTGAGCTATATTCCGACCTGGAAGTTGAAGCTGAGCGGGGAGAATTCCAATCCTATCGTGAAGTATTGCAGTCCGTGGTCCGCGGCTTCGGACAACGTTTGGGATTTTCTCCCACCACCGCCGAAATACGTTCTCTCCCGCAATCGCTCGCCACCTGGCGCCCCTTCCCGGACACCTTACCCGCCCTTCTCGAATTGAAACAGCGCTATCAGCTTGCGGTGATTTCCAATGTGGATGATGATCTGTTCGCCTCTACCGCGCCGCAACTCAAAGTATCTTTCAACCACGTGATTACCGCCGGGCAAGCTCGCTGTTACAAGCCTTGCCTCGAAATCTTCAAAATGGCTCTAGGCCGGATCGGTGTACCCCCTGCCCAGGTGCTTCACATTGGCCAAAGCATTTATCACGACGTGATTCCGGCCAAATCGCTTGGAATCTCCACCGTCTGGGTAAATCGGCCTTCGCCTAGACCAGGCGCCGGTGCCGCCAAAGCTGCTTCAGCAAACCCTGATCTGGAAGTTGCCAACCTAACCACTCTGCTCACTCAAACTAAGAGTTAAGAACCAGCAACAGAGAACTGCCTTTTTTCAAATCATGCCCGAATACCCTGCACTCCGGTATTAAACTGCTGTGGTTTGATTCGACGCCGTCATTCTGATTGCCGCTTTCAAAATTGGAGCTGAAATGTCCGTCACCACACGCATTAATCCTCTTTCCTACCTCACGGAGCAATTGGACGATCTCAAAGCCAAGGGCACGTACTTCCGCCTCCGAGTGCTGGAGGACGAGCAGGCCCCCGTCTGCACTTTCGACGGCAGGAAAGTGATTAACCTGGCGTCCAACAATTACCTGGGTCTGACTACCCATCCCAGGCTGCGCGAAGCCGCGCTCGAAGCCACCCGCAAATATGGGGTGGGATCAGGCGCAGTGCGCACTATCGCCGGCACCATGAAAATCCATATGGAACTGGAAGAGAAAATCGCGCGCTTCAAAAACGTCGAGGCTTGCGTGGTCTTTCAGTCCGGCTTTGCCGCCAATGCGGGCACAGTCTCGGCGGTGCTGGGCAAAGACGATTTCATCATCTCGGACCAGTTGAATCATGCTTCCATCATCGACGGAGCGCGGTTGTCCAAAGCGAAAATTCTGGTCTTCCGGCATAAAGATATTGGCCATGCCGAGGAGCAACTGGCCAGCGTCAAGCATCAGCCAGGCAGAAAGTTGCTGATCTCGGACGGCGTCTTTTCCATGGACGGCGACATCGGCCCTCTGCCGCAACTTTGCGATCTGGCCGAAAGATACGGCGCCATCATGATGGTTGACGACGCCCACGCTTCCGGCGTGCTAGGCCGCAACGGCCGAGGCACTATTGACCATTTCAACGTACACGGGCGCGTCGATATCCAGGTAGGCACGCTCTCGAAAGCCGTGGGCGCACTAGGCGGATACGTTTGCGGCTCCCGTGATCTGATTGATTTTCTGTATCATCGTGCGCGCCCGTTTCTGTTTTCCACGTCGCATCCGCCGTCTGTGGCTGCTACTTGCATAGCTGCATTCGAGGTTCTGGAAAACGAACCCGAGCGCATCGAAAAGCTTTGGGAGAACACTCGCTTCTGGAAAAAAGAACTAGGCCTGCTTGGATTTGATATTGGCGGCCGCACCACTCCGGCCAGTGAGACCCCGATCACGCCCATCATCATCGGCGACAGCAAGCTCACTATGGACTTCTCCCGCGAACTGTTTCAGGAATGCGTCCTAGGCACGGGCATCACCTTTCCCACCGTGCCGGAAGGCAAAGCCCGCATCCGAACCATCATGACGGCAACGCACAAAAAAGCAGAATTGGATCAGGCACTCGAGGTGCTAAAGAAAGTAGGAAAGCGAATGGGAATATTGGCGTGATTAATAGCCAGAAGCTACTTACGCAAACAAAAAGCGTTGCCCGGCAGCAATGCCGACGTCCTGGCATGTTCCACGTGGAACATTACGGCGATTTGTCAGCCGACTACGCCCTGTACTGAATGACCCCGCCGACGATCGTCGCGACTACTTTCCCCGTGAACTGCCAGCCATTGAACGGCGTGTTGCGTGATTTGGACAGAGACTTCGAGGCGTCGAAGGTCCAGCGTTTCTTGGGATCGAAAATAGTGACATCAGCGTAGCTGCCGCGCGCGAGCGTTCCACGACCTCGCAGATCGACCACGCGCGTCGGCCCCGCGGTGAACAACTCCACGATTCGCGCCAGCGGAATCTTCTGCTCACGATGCAGGCGCGTAATCGCCATTCCCAGCGCCGTCTCCAAACCTATAATTCCGAATAGGGCGCGTTCAAACTCGATAATTTTTTCATGTGGCGCATGCGGCGCGTGATCGGTGGCAATGGCGTCCACGGTGCCGTCGGCCAGAGCTACGAGCAATGCTTCGCGATCCGCTGCGGAGCGCAAAGGTGGGTTCATTTTGAAGTTGGTGTCATACTCGCCGACATTTTCATCGATCAACGCGAAGTGATGTGGAGTGACCTCGCAGGTAACACGGACCCGGCTACGCTTTCCCCGCCGGACCGCCTTCAGCGCGTCAGCGGTTGAGAGATGAGCGACGTGCAGGCGTGCCCCGGTGAACTGCTGGGCCAATTGCACATCGCGTTCCACGATCGAAGCTTCAGCAGCGGCTTTCATCCCACGCAGTCCCAGGCGAAAGGCAGTCGGACCATCATTTATCGAACAGTTTTCGGTCATGCGAGTGTCCTCCGCGTGCTGAATTACTGGAAGATTGATCTCGGAGGCTACACGCAAGGTCTCGCGCATGATGTCATCACTCAGGATGGGCTTACCGTCGTCAGTGACAGCGACGGCGCCTGCCCGTTGCAAGCCACGAAAGTCGGTAAGCACAGCGCCCTTACTGGCATGGGTCGCGGCCGCCACGGGGAAAACGTTGACCACCGCGCCGCGCTCCGACTGCTGCAACCATGTGATCCATTCTGGCGAATCTAGTATTGGCTGGGTGTTTGGCATGCAGCAGACAGAGGTAAATCCGCCAGCCGCGGCGGCGGCAGTGCCGGTGGCGATGGTTTCTTTGTAAACCTGACCGGGCTCGCGTAGGTGAACATGCAGATCAATGAAGCCGGGAGCAATGATAAGACCACGAGCATCAAACTTTTCGTTAGCGCCGCCACGAATTTTGTTCGGCAAAGCGATTTCTGCGACGCGTCCATCGCGCAGCAGAACGTCCATGAGAGCGTCGATCTTCGAAGCGGGATCGATAAGGCGACCGCCCCGGATCAGTAGCGAACCCAAATTGGATTTGTCTCGTGCCATTCAATCGTGAATCTATCTCGCTCGTCCCAACGCTTTCGCCAGGATCGCCATACGTACCGGCACACCGTTGCGCACTTCCTCAACGATTACCGACTGCGGACAGTCAGCCACTTCCCAAGTCAATTCCAGACCGCGAATAATGGGGCCAGGATGCATGAGCAGGGCGTCACGTTTTGCTAGCTTGAGCCGCGTCATAGTCATCTGATATCGCGCAATGTAGTCTTGCAGTTTAATTTTCATGCCGGCGAGCCGCTCTTTCTGTACGCGCAGCACTATGATGACGTCTGCTTTTCGCGCCGCTTCTTCGACGCTGCGCGTGATGTGCAGGCCGGGAGCCAGACTGGTGGCCAGCTCAGGCAAGAACTCAGGCGGTCCGCAAAGCGTGATGCGCGCGCCGAACTTGCTGAGCAAATGAATCGCAGACCGGGCCACTCGGCTGTGATAAATATCTCCCACGATGACAACTTGCAATCCTTTGAATGATTTTTTGTGACGCGAGATGGTGTATGCGTCAAGCAATGCCTGCGTGGGGTGTTCGTGCATGCCATCGCCTGCATTGACGACTGGAATATCAAGATGCTTGGCCATCAGCAGAGGAGCACCGGCGTTCGGATGCCGCACGACGATGAGATCAGCGCCTACAGCGCGCAGGGTGTACGCGGTATCCAGCAGCGATTCGCCCTTCTCTATACTTGACCCACTGGAGAGGACCAGCGTGGTCATCGCGCCCATGGACTTGGCCGCAATTTCAAAGGAGCTTCGAGTGCGGGTGGAAGCTTCGTAGAACAGAAGAAGCACGCGTTTTCCCCGCAGCAAAGGGCGGGGCTTAAACGGATTCATTCGCCGTGCCAGCTTGAGCAGGCCCACGATCTCCGCCGCTTCCATGTGCTCGATTCCCAGCAGGGAACCACGCGCAATTCTGTTCATGGCTTGCCTGGGCACCACGTGAAAAAAGTCTACAGCTCTGACACTCAGCTTTGCTTTTCGACCAGCAAGACTTTTTCGCTCTGGTCGGTCTCGCGCAATTGGACTTCAATGATTTCCTGTCGAGTGGTTTGTACTTTGCGTCCGACAAATGTCGCCTCGACTGGTAACTCGCGGTGGCCGCGATCGATCAGCACACAGAGTCGCACTTGCCTCGGCCGTCCTTGCCGGAAGAGGGCATCAAGCGCAGCACGAGTGGTGCGCCCGGTATAGAGAACGTCATCCACCAGGATTATGTTTTTGCCGGTTATGGGAAAACCGATTTCGGTTTTCTGCACCACCGGTTTCGAACCGAGAGTGGAAAGATCGTCGCGATAAAGGGTGATATCCAGTGTGCCGACGGGCACCGGACTCTTTTCGATTCGCTCGATGATCTGCGCCAGACGCTGCGCCAGGGGCACGCCCCGCCGGCGGATTCCGACCAAACCCAAGTCGGTCGCTCCCTCATTTTTCTCGACGATTTCGTGAGCCAAACGAACCAGCGTGCGCTCGATCTCCGATGCAGACATCAGCTGCGACTTCTCTCGCAGATTGGACTGGCGCGGGGAGGGTCTCGCAGTCATGAACGCAGCATCATACGTGGGGGATGTGCCGGGGGGCAAGGTGGAGACAGCAGTCAGCACTCAGCACTCAGCACTTAGCACTTAGCACTTAGCCATTACGGGCCGGTGCCGCGTCGTTCAGATTGGCGCAAACGATTGTTGAGGGGCAACGGCGAAGGGCAGCATTTGGCACTTAGCTCCTCACCGATCGTTTGGACCAACTCTGACGTAACCACCAGCGGCCAGTAATGGCTAAATGCTAAGTGCTAAATGCTAAGTGCTGCGGAAATCAGTGACGATCTTTGCGTCGCAGCAGAGCCGCTGCGAGTGCGCCTCCCAGGCTGGAGAAAATCAGAAAGGCTACCCCCATCACGATCAGGCCCAATGCCATCATCAGCGCGAGACCTTGTGGGCTCTTCAGATATTCGAGCATCTGTTGCGCCTGCGGGTCGGAGCTTCGCGCGGCGGATTGCTGAATGGCTTGCAACAGGGCATCGCGCAGTTGTCCACCAGTGCGGAAGATCAGCATTCCAGCGGCAGTAAAGATCGCGAAAATGCCAAACCCTAGTGCTCCGCTCAGCGCCCCTAGCCGTGCGCCGATGCCGGGTGTGACATTGGCGACGGGATTCCTGCGGCGATAAAACAGCACTGCGAGCGCACCGGACGCAAGCATTCCCAGTCCGAAGGCACCGCCGGGAATGAGCATCATCACGGCGGCGATCAGTCCCGCCAGAGCCGCCGCGGGCAAAGCATAGGACCACTGCAGCGCGGTAATCTGCGACGTGTTTGTGTAAGACCCTGACGGTTTGATCTCTAAGCCGGAATCAATGGTAGGGCTGGTGATTGCGTCCCCCACGGCGACGCGAATTTGCGGCGCATTGCATTGCGGACAGAAAGCTATTCCTTCGTCGACTGCAGCACCACATTGATAGCAGGAATGTTCCACTGAATTTCAAGTTACAGCACGACTGCTAGCCAGGCAAGAACGTAGGACCGCGACCGAGCGGGGCGAGTCGATCATTACCCGCTCAACCCTGAGATCATCGATCAGTTAGATCGTGTCCTTGCCACGGGTCTGCACGTAGACCAGCGCGAAGATGGAACCTTTGCCCTTGTCTCCTGGTCGGACGGAAACGATGTGCTGGTTATCTTCAGTACCCACCTTCAGTTCGATATCGTCGCCTTTGTTATTGCCCTGGCATTTGAGCTGTTTCGAATCGTTGGAGTGGCGTGGGTTCATTTCAACATCATCATCGTGGTTGTTGCGGCGACACTCGAGCACGGTGCCATATTTCTTCAATTGATCGGTGTAATAAGAAATCAGTTTTTCCGGCGGGTCATCGGACTCGTACTCGATAGCGACTACTTTCAGCCCGAAGAGGCCGCTGGAGATATTTACGTTCGCGCTCTTCTCGTCGCCGTCCTTGTCCTTCTCTTTCTTGCGCGCTCCGGGATAGACCGGCAGGCCGACATCGCGGACGTCGGCGTTCTTGCTGACGTGAAGTCCCCCGATCGGAGTCTGGATATCCACTTTCTTGTCTTCGCCGTTTTCATTCTTTTTTACGTTGATACTGCAGGCGGACATCACGAGAACAGCAACGAGCGTGACAATGAACCCGAGCCGCGAGTTAATGAACAGAGGGTTGGAATTGTGCATGCTGCGAACCTCCAGGTGCGACGTAGGCTTGCCGGTCGATGCCGTCGCCACGACGGGCGACGTTTGGAATGCTGACCGGTAACCGGCCGCGGATTGCAATTTCACCAAACAGCGCCTTGACGGCGCTGATTTCCGAAACCGTGGCGTTTGAAAACGTGCAAATATAATTTTGTGTTGCCGCGAAATCTTGCGCCACGTACGGATTACCCATAGCCAGGACTGCGGTCTTTTGTGCGGCGTGGTCCAGAATTTTTTGTAAGAGCATCGCGGTGGCATCCGCCAAGCCAACCGAGTTCTGAAGTCCACCGACACCTTTGGTCGCTTTCCCCGCGGTCGGGATCACATATACGGCAGCGATTACGGTCTGGGCCTGATCCACGGCGCGCATGATGTCATCCGATAGAGCGGCCGCAATCCGTGGATCCACATAGATGACATTGGCATCGGACACACGGCTGCGAATTTGGCGCTCCAGCATACGGCCCGCCTCAGTGCGAACGTCGTCGGTAAAAATAACGACGACCACCCGGTTCCGCACTTCGTCCACTGATTGATACGGAAGGCCGGAGTTAACAGTTCCCATTTGTTTCAGTGGGAGAAGCTTTCCGTTATCACGAACCAGGGTGACGGCATCGTCGGCCATCTGCTGCCCTAGGGCTAGGTTTGCGAGCTCGCCAATCAAGTTGGATAGTGCTTCCACATTCACCAGGCGCGCTTTCTGAAGATTGAGCGAGGCCTTGGCTTCCAACATTTTGAGGACGGAAGCGTCCAGTTGGGACTGCGGAATTTCGCCACTGCGGACGGCTGCGAGCATAGCTTGATAGGAAGCATCGAGGTCAGCGGGAATCAACAAGAGATCGTTTCCGGCTTTGAATGCATCTACCGCGGCTCGGCCGATGTTCGCGGCGTAAAGGCGAGTGAGTCCTGCCATGTCGAGAGCATCGGTGACGACAAGCCCCTTGAATCCGAGTTGCGTCTTGAGCAGATCGTTTACGATCGCCGGCGAAGTCGTTCCCACGCGCTTGGGGTCGGGCTCGAGCGAGGGAACGCTGACGTGTGCGACCATGACTGAATCCACACCCGCCTCGATGGCCTTGCGAAAGGGCGGAAGTTCCACGGATTGCAATCGAGCGAGGTTGCCGGTCACCTGGGCCACGCCCAGATGGGAATCAGTGGCGGTATCACCGTGGCCGGGGAAGTGTTTGGCAGTGGTCAGCATTCCGTTGGCGCGGGCGCCGCGGATGTAGGCGGCCACAAGATCGCCCACCTGCTGCGGGTCCTCACCGAAAGAACGGGTGTTGATGATGGGATTAGCGGGATTGGAATTCACGTCGGCTACGGGGAAGAAGTTCCAGTGCACGCCAATGGCGCGAGCTTCCTGGGCAGTGATGCGTCCGAAGGCTTCGGCATAGTCCAATTTTCCGGCGGCGCCGAAGGCCATGGCGTGGGGAAATACCGTCGCCCCGTAAAGGCGCATGGAGACGCCGCGTTCGAAATCAGCTGCGATCAGTAGAGGTAATTTGGAATCCTGCTGCAGACGATTGAGGAGTACGGCCGCCTCATAGGGTTGGTTCCGGTATAGAAACGGACCTTCGGCGCGCACTGTCATGGCGAATGAGCCAACGTGATATTTGTTGATGCTGTCACGCAACTGGAGATATTCGGGACTATTTACATTCAAGAACTCGGCGCGAACCCAAATCATGAAAAGCTGGCCGACTTTTTCCTCGAGTGACAGGTTGTGCAGAGTTTTCTGCGCCCATTTTTCTCCGTCACGATCGAGCTGGATGGGACGTGGCTGGGAGAATTTATCCTTGGCGAAGGCGGGAGTCAGCAGGGACAGAATCACGATGAGACATAGAGCACGTGGAAGCATCAGCAGACGATAGCACGGATGCTTAGATCTGGGGTCTCAGGTCTGGGGTCTCAGGTCTGGGGTCGTCAGCATCAGGTCGCGGTACAACTTTGATGTGACGGATATCACAGCGGGCGCAGGACCTCTCATGCTCGGATAGGGCTTGAGCAGGAGAACATCCTATGGCTGCCACTTATCAGGACTTAAAGGTTTGGCAACTGGCAATGGACATGGTTGCCCATGTATATCGCTGTACCGCGACGTTCCCAAAACAAGAGATGTATGGCTTAACCAGTCAAATGAGAAGGTCGGCTGTTTCGGTTCCCAGCAATATCGCGGAGGGCAAAAGGAGATTTTCGCGGAAGGAATTGGTGCAGTATCTATTTCGAGCCCGAGGATCATTACTTGAATTAGAAACGCAAATTTTGATTGGACGGAGGCTCGGATACCTTGACGACACGGAAGGCAAACGACTCACGAGTTTAACCAGCGAAGTTGGGCGCCTCCTGAACGGCTTGGTAAATTCCTTTCAATCGCAGCTGAAACCCTGAAACTTCGATACCTGATATCCCAAGACCTGAGCCCTGAGACCCCGGGACCCGACCCTAACTAGCCAGCTCATGCTCAACGAGCTCAACGGCTCTTTGCTGGATGCCCGGTTCGTCCCCAAAGCCGGCGAGCCACGCTACGTGCGGCTCGCGGCGAAACCATGTCATTTGGCGCTTGGCATAGTTGCGATGGGCCTGCTGTGCGGCTTGAATCGCGGTATCACGATCAACTTCTCCGCGGAATAATTGAACTGCTTGTTTATATCCAAGCGAGGAAAGCGGGCGGGCCGCATCCCCGTATTTTTCAAGCATGCTTCCAGTTTCTTCGACCAGACCGGAATCGAACATCTGTTGTGCACGCTGGTTGATGCGTTGATAGAGCGCAACGCGCTCGGGATTCAGTCCCAGACGAAGAATATGGAAGCCCTGCAGCGGGTCGCGGCCTTCTTTCCACATTTCGGACATTTCCTTGCGCGAGGCCAGGCAAACTTCGATGGCGCGAATCAGTTTGGGAGTGTCATGGGAATGAATCTTCGCTGCTGCCACCGGATCAAGACGGTACAGCAACCGGTGAAGATAGGATTTGTTTTTTGCACGCCGGCGCAGACGATCACGTAACTCTTCCGAACGCTCCGGTCCCGCAAAGAGGCCTTCCAATAGGGCCTGAAGGTAGAGTCCGGTTCCGCCAACTACGATCGGCAGGCTGCCGCGAGTTTTGATTTCTTCCAGCACTTTTCGAGCCTGCCTCGAGTATTCTCCGGCCGTGACGTAAGCAGTAGGACCCACAGAATCGAACAAGTGATGAGGAACACGACCGCGTTCGGCCATGGTCGGCTTGGCGGTGCCTATATCAAAGTCGCGATAGATTGCGACTGAGTCGCAATTGACGATCTCCCCGCCGAAATGCTCGGCCAGCGCCAGGGACAGGGCGGTCTTGCCGCTTCCTGTGGGACCAAGCAGGACGATCAAGAGAGACGAATGAGACACAGTCAGCGCGCACTCCAGGGGATGTAGCGCCAATAGCGAATCAGGGTGAGAATCAGAAGCAGTATTGCGATAACCACAATACCCGTCGCCTCCAGACGGTGGATGGAAAAGCTTGGCATGTGGTTGGGGGGGCCGGTCAGATGGCTGCCGCTTTGGTTGGGTGGCGGACACGATGACATTGTAGCGGCCGGAACTCGGGCGCGGGGTTTGACCCGCGATAACGCGAGTTTCAGGCAAGTAGTCAGGGTGTAAACTACGCGGCAATATGGCTACCCCACACGCCAGTCCGGCGCCAACGCGGATTGCACGCTTTGGTGTGTTTGAGGCTAATCTCGGAACCGGCGAACTTCGAAAAAATGGGGCGCGAATTAGTCTTCAAGAGCAACCCTTCCACTTGCTTGTGCTTTTGCTGGAGCGTCCCGGGGATGTGATCGGTCGAGAGGAAATCACTAAAAAGCTGTGGGATCCCGATGTCTTCGTTGACTTTGATAAGAGCCTCAACACCGCTGTGAACAAGGTGCGTGAGGCGTTGGGCGACTCGGCAACCAACCCGAAATATGTCGAAACTCTGGCGAAACGAGGGTATCGGTTTCTGGGGCAGGTAGTGTGGATCAGGGAAGATCCGCCAAAACCTGATCCTGGTCCGCCTTCGCGTACAGTCACTCGCGGCCTGTTCGGGTTAATACAAATCATGTACCTGATTTTTTATGTGGAAGCGCTCTTCCATTTCCGTGAGATTGAGCGGGTTGCGGGCACATTTCTTCCGGGGTGGGCTTCGTTTGCAATCATGGCGGCAACAATCGTGACCGCTGGGGTGGGAATTCCGGTGCGCTGTTATTTGCTCTCGGCGGCGGCTTTCGATTACGAACTGCTAGGAGAAAAATTTCAGCAGTTGTTTCTATTCATCCTGGTGCTCGACGAACTGTGGGGCATCGCACCTTTTCTGATGGCGCAGAAGATCGGGTTTGGAGCGGCCTTCGCGGCTACATGCGGCCTTCTCTACGTGCCTTTTTCGGAGAGAACACTGATAAATATGGCCTATCCGAAACTTCGTCTGAGTCGAAGCGTAGCGCTGGGCTAAGTTATTTCCCGATAAAGAGACGGCCTGTGCGAGCCTTAATTTCTGGTAGCGCTACCGAAGCTCGGCCCTTTCGGGGTTGTAGTAGAAGTGGAATCGCAATGCAAGATATTGACCGCTGAACTCACTGGGCAGAGGCGGAAACGGATTGGAACCGGTAACGCCACCCCAGGCGGCGCGATCCAGTGCGACGTCGCCGGAACCGGCAGCCAGCTTCATACCTGCCACCCGGCCATCCTTGAGAATGGCAAACTCTATCGATACTTTTCCCCGCTTCATGAGTGGGGCTCGGGCGATTTCCGGGATGAGGTTGTACCAATTCTCCCGTACGTCGTGCAATACGCGCGAGAGGTAAGGACCAAAGTCCACGCCCATGGTATCGCTGAGAACGTCGAGAGGTCCGATGGCCTGGGCGGGCTGGCGGCCCTGACTTAGTCCCAGATCACCACTATCTCCCCCATAACCACCACGGTTCGCTGCGGCTGCGCGCGCGGCCTGCTCAATTGCCGATCCAGCCGACATTGGCCTGCTTTCGAAATTGGGCTTTGGACGGTTTATGGGCGGAGTTTCGAGCTTTGCTATCTGATCAGGATTGGACGGAGTCGGGGTCGGTGGTGGCGGTTGCTGCGCCGGCGAATTTTGGGCTACGGAGGCAGGAGGAGGAGCGGACGGTGTCGGCGGCGGACCCGGAGGTTGAGCGCGAGAGCTATCCAGAATTTTCTTCAACTCTTTGCGATTAAGCTGTGAGGTACGCGAAGTGGCAATGCGATCCTTATCGGAAATCACATTGGTGTTAGGACGCTTAGTGATCTTCTGGGCGTCTTTCGGCAGCTCCAGATAAGTGAGCTCTTTCTGCCGCATCCAGTCGTTAGGGCTGACTACCATGACTGGACGTTTTGGAAAATATTTCTCCAGCTTTGGAGAATTGACCACCACAATCACCAGGACTAAATGCACGACTACAGAAATCCAAAAAGCTTCGCGCTGGCGGGAACGCGAAAGATCATCCTGTAACTGAACCAGCAAGGCAGGAGCCTGATGCATCTCGCGGTAGACAGATTCCCAGCCATGGGAGTCGTACAGATCGCCAATCTCTGCGCGCGGCGCTGGAGGAACTGGATTTCCCGGCGGGATTTGGGTCGTCGACATCAAACTGCTTGTCTACCGATTTAACACGAGCGGAGGGCCTTAGTTGCAGGAGGAGGCGGTGAACGCTCCCCTACCGGCAGGCTAAATTCCTATCGCAATCCGCTGGCGTTTGCGGCCAAGTACTTCTATTTTCGCATCTTTCGGGGAATCTGCGAAGCGCATAAGGCGGGTCGCAGGAATGGCATCTGCGACGTTAACTGTGGAGTCGGAGACAGATTACAGAACGGGACGCCGGTTCTCAGATTAAGACTTTACTGTTGCAAAGTGTCCAGGTGAATTTTCTTTCCGTGCTCCTGGATGGTGGAGACAATGTCCAATGCCACGGCGAGAGCGCGGCGGCCGTCTTCAAGAGATACCAGCGGTTGGGAGCGCTGTCGCACTGAGTCCAGAAAAGATTTCAGCTCGGCATAGAGAGGCTCTTCGGCAGTGATTGCTGGTTTAGCGACATTGATTTGAGGATTCACTGAAGGAGTCCCACTCTCGTCCCCGCCAACACTAAAAACCAGCACGTCTTGGCGTCCATAATCAACGGATATGTATTGCTTGGGCTGGAAGAAGCGCAACTTACGGACACGCTCGGTGGAAACGCGGCTAGCTGTGAAATTGGCGACGCAACCGGAGTCAAATTCCATGCGAACGTTGGCGATATCCACTTTGCCGGACAAGATGGGGAGACCGACGGCACGAATTTCTTTTACCGGCGAATCGACGAAGGAGAGCACGATATCCAAATCGTGAATCATCAGATCAAGTACCACATCCACGTCCAGCGAACGCGGAGTGAAAACGCTGAGGCGATGAACTTCGAAAAACATGGGATGGGTAACAAGAGGCAACGTAGCACGCACCGCGGGATTGAAGCGTTCGAGGTGGCCGACCTGGCAGATTCGTCCGAGGCGCCGTGCAGACCGCATCAGATCGTCGGCTTCGGCGAGCGATGCAGCCAGCGGTTTTTCTATCAGGACATCGATTCCCCCAGCCATTAAGGCGCCGGCGAGCTCAACGTGCTGCGCCGTGGGAACCGCGACGGAAGCCGCTTGCACCTCGCTGCTTGTCTTGATGAACTGCTCGACCGAGCCAAAGGCGCGCGCTCTATATTCCCTGGCTATGGCATCAGCGCGCGAAACATCGGGATCCACGACCGCAGCCAATGTCACAGGCTCGCCCTGCTGCGCCAATTGATGGTAAACGCGGGCGTGATTACGGCCGAAAGCACCCACCCCTACGACTGCTACGTTAATGCGGTTCTCGTTTCTCAGGTTTTAGTTCTCGGATGTAGCGCTTTTTTTAGGAGAGCGATCTGCCCAGCATGATAAAGCTCATGCTGCACGATACCGCTGAACATGTAATAAAAGTCGTAATAGTCCTCGGTCTTGCCGGGAGCCTGGTCGTTTAAACGGGAATCAGGAAAAGCGGCAACCGCCTTAATGAGTTGGCTGTGAGTCTGATCAAGATAGCTGAGAGCGCGACGCCAGGCGGCTGGACTGGTGTCTTTTACGGGGGGGAAATCCTGTTGCCTGGTAAGTTCGACGGCTGCGCCACCGATGCGCCGTAAGACGGCATCATCCCAGGCGGCGATGTGCAGCGCCAGTTCCCAAATGCTGTGGGCATCCTTGATTGGTTTGGCAGCGGCGGTCTCGGCGGTCACACCGGTCAACAATTCCTTAATGGAATCTCCATGCCAGGCGTCCCCCTCGAAGGCGCGCCGAATTTGGTCTGCAAGGCGAGCGGTCTCGGACATGAAAGCCTCCATCGGAAATCACTCAACTGGATCAGCCACAACCGCAATGTCGAAGCCGTCGGCGGCTGAGACTACGGCCTCCCCATCTAGTAACAGGCACTTGCCTGCATCCAGCGCCAGACAGGTGGCGCCGGCTTTGTGCATGACTTCAATCGTTTTTATTCCTACTACCGGCACATCGAAACGCATATCCTGATTCGGCTTGGCGATTTTCACCACGGTAAGGTCGCGACTCAATGTAGAAGCATCCTGCTGAAGGGAAGCCATGATTTTACCGGCGCGCTCGATGGTGGCATCGGTGCCTTCCATTGCTTCGACGGCTACGCAGGCGACTTCTGCGACTATCACGGTTTGCCCAATGTCGTATTTTGCCAGGTTATGAGCGACCAGCCGGCCGTATTGAATGTTCGCCTTTTCCTGTTCGGTGGGCAAGCGCTTGGTCAGAGTTCCGGATTTGGCGAGCAGCGGTTCCAGAAATGCGGTGGAGTTTTCCAGCAGGATGCCTTCGTCAGCCAGTACTTTCGAAATTGCGCCCAGCAAAGCGTCGGTGTTTCGCGTGCTTAACGAAAGCAGCAGCTTGGCCAGACGCCAGTCGGGCCGGATACTGGAGAAAATCTGTTTATGCTTGACCTGTCCGGCCATGATGGCACGATGCACGCCCTCGCGTTTGAAAGTCTCGATCAGCTTGGACAATTCTCCTAAAGAGAGCCAGTGAATTGACGCGGCTCCATGCGATTCGATGTCAGGGAATGCCTCCTCTTTAATGGCCGCAACCACAACGTCAAGCCCTTGGGCACGAGCTGCATCGAGGACGAGAAACGGAAAGCGGCCGTTCCCAGCGATGAGTCCAATTCTTTCCCTGGCGGCGGACATGGTGGACAGTGTACTGGAGAAGAGCACTCAGCCGTCAGCACTTAGCATTCAGCACCTGCACTTGATTCTTGCGCCCACTCAACTGAATTCTCTTCAATAACCAATCTCTGTTTGGCTGAATGCTGAGTGCTGAATGCCGAATGCTACTTAATCACACCTCGTTCTGAAGACTCGATGAACCGGATAAGCATTTCCACGTCCGTTCCGCCATCCGGCTCAGCTTTCAGCATCTTTAGCGCTTGAGAAGTGTTGAGCTTCGACGCCAGCAAGACCTTATAGGCATGATGAATCTTGCGGATACGTTCCTTGGAAAATCCGCGGCGCTCGAGACCGAGGGTATTCAGTCCGTAGGCGTGAGTATCACGAGCGGCGACGGTTTTCGAAAAAGGCAGGACATCTTTCGTAATCGTGGTTCCGCCGCCAACATATGAATGCGCGCCGATGCGGACGTACTGATGCACCGGACACATTGCGCCAACCACTGCCCAATCCTCGACCGTCACGTGGCCACCGAGGGTGGCGGCATTGGCCAGGATCACGCGATCGCCGACAACACAATCGTGGGCAACGTGGGTATACGCCATGATCAGGTTGTGATTGCCCACCCGTGTCACGCCACCACCTTTCACCGTTCCGCGATTGATGGTGACGAACTCGCGAATCTGGTTGTGATCGCCAATTTCCAATTGAGTGGGCTCGCCGGCGTAAGTGATGTCCTGAGGCGCCAATCCGATGGACGAAAATGGAAAGAAGCCGTTATCGGCGCCAATTTTGGAAGGGCCCTCCATCGTGACGTGCGAAACCAGGTGGCATCCTTCGCCAAGTTGCACTTGTGGCCCAATCACACAGTAGGGGCCGATTTTGCAGGAAGGATGAATCTTCGCCAGCGGATCGATAATGGCTGTCGGGTGGACGTTCATCAGTTGCGAATACCGGATCTCGCGTGTCGAGTTCCGATTTCTATGAGGAGGATCATTCGCGCTCCGGTTCGCCGTCCACGGCTTCGGGCCGGCTTCGAGAGCGATCCACGAGCTGGCATGTGACCGTCGCCTCGGCTACGCGTTTGTCGTCGACAAAGACCTTGCCCTCCATGCGGACGGCCGAAACTCGCCAAGCTTTCACTTCCACTTCGATGCGCAACTGATCGCCCGGAACCACCGGACGCCGGAAACGGGCGCGCTCGATTCCGGTGAATACCATCAGCTTATCGGCTCGATCTTCCACTTCGGTGAGCAGCAGTGCGCCGCCAGCCTGGGCGATAGCTTCAACGATAAGTACACCTGGCATGATTGGGAGATTGGGAAAGTGCCCAGCAAAGAACGGCTCATTGATGGTGACGTTCTTAATGGCGACGATGCGCTGCTTGCGTGTGATGTCAATCACACGATCGATCATCAGAAACGGAAAGCGGTGCGGCAAGATGCGAAGAATGTCATTGATGTCCAGCGTAGTTTTGGCTGGAGCTTCGGTCGCCGGGTGAGTATCGCTCATTGGGTAACGTCAGGAGCGAAGATTATACTGTACCGCGCTGCCACGGATTGTGTTGTATCTGACCAGTAGACTGTGAAATCCAAGCGAAAAATGTCGGGATCGGGCAAGGATGCTTGGCCAGAGGCAGTCAATCGGTCGAGTTATTTTGAGGAACGCAAGGATGACATTGTCGAATGCATCCGGCAGCTAGTAGAGATCGAGTCTCCCAGCGACAACAAACAAGCCGCGGATCGGCTAAGTGCCTTTCTCGCGAAAAAGTTCGAGGCGCTGGGTGGACAGATCCGCTTTCATAAGAGCTCCAACTTCGGGGATCATTTGCAGGTGGATTTCGCGGGCAAGCGCGGCGGCAAGCCGGCTTTGCTGCTGGGCCACTATGACACTGTGTATCCCCTCGGCACTCTGGCGAACATGCCGTGCCGGGTGGCCGACGGTCGGCTTTGGGGACCCGGGGTTCTGGACATGAAGTCGGGCATTGCACTGATGCTGACTGCCATCGATGTTCTGCGGGCAACGCACAGTGATTTGCCTCACCCGATCACAGTCTTGCTGGTGTCGGACGAAGAAGTGGGCAGCGATTCATCACGGCACATCACGGAGAATCTCGCAAAACAATCAGCAGCCGTGCTAGTACTCGAACCCTCTTATGGGCTTAATGGGGCGGTAAAGACGGTGCGCAAGGGAGTTGGCGAGTACACCATTAAAGCCACGGGGCAAGCGGCGCATTCCGGGCTCGATTTCGAAAAGGGCGCGAGCGCCATTGTCGAGTTGGCGAAACAGATCACGAAGATATCTCAAATGGTCGACTTGAAGCGCGGCCTGACCGTGAATGTCGGCCGGGTACAGGGTGGCACTCGGGTCAACGTTGTCCCAGCAGAGGCAACAGCCGTCTTGGATGTGCGAATCGCGAAGATGAAGGACGCTACGGCTATAGATCGTAAGCTCCGCGCCCTGAAGCCGTTCAATCGCAAGTGCAAGCTCAAGATCGATGGCGGGATGAATCGTCCGCCGATGGAACGGACTGCGGGTGTAGCTGCGCTATATAAAAAAGCGT
>MNGW01000077.1 GCA_001918935.1 Acidobacteriales bacterium 13_1_40CM_3_55_5
CCCTGTCACGTTTCGTGCCTCTTGCGCCTTGGGAGTATCATGTCTCGGGAGGTGCTGTATGCACCACCGAAAGCCTCTCCGGCCCGAAACTGCTATCGAGCGCATCTTCCGCGAGGAAACCGGTCGCCAAATGCCGCCATCCATCAAAACGCATCCTGCTTCGCAAGCCAATAGCCAAACGCAAGCTCCACTAGAATCAAACTGCAGCACTACCAAGATTTGCGGCCAATTCGAGGGGTTTAGATTCCGAAGACTTGCCTGGGAATCGGCGCAGCAAAAACGGCGTCCTGGCGGACGCCGTTTATTTGCAAGGAGAAAAACGTGCGATTGTTTCAGTAACTGGCGGTAAGCGTAACTGGTTGATCAAGTTTGAACTTGAGCACGGTTTCGGCCGGCACTTTGACTTCTTTTCCTTTGGTCAGAACCTGCGCGGTGCCGCCTGCAGCCGCGCCGGCAATGGCTCCGATCACAGCGCCTTTACCGCCGCCAGCGATGGCTCCCAGGAGAGTGCCGAGCGCAGCACCTCCACCCACCATTTCGGCGGTGCGCTTGTTTTTGCCGATTCCAGAATTGCCCTTCTTGCTGACATCCGCTGTGCTGACCAAATAGTTGCGTCCGTTCACCGTAACGGAATTCAGATCGAGTGTGAGTTCAGGACTTCCGGTCGTTCCCCCGGTTGCAACCTTGCGAATGACCAGTTGAGCGTCGGAATTTTTAGGGATCAGGATCTCTCCCGAACTTCCTTTCACATCATCCACGACAACCGCCGAGTAGGTTTGTCCCTCGGAGGCGTTGCGAGAATCGACGGCTTGGTTGGTGCGAACCGAGATCGCAGTTCCAGCCGGTAAGGTTACGTCGCTAACCGTATTAGCCTGTGTGCCTGACGGCGTCCCATACTGTGCGTAGGCCAGGGATGCGGTAGCAATCCAACAGCCGAGCACTAAAAACAACAGAAGGTTTCTTGTGTGCATGGCAATTGCCCTCGAAAAAGCAGATTACCTGCTCTTCAGAACTTTAGACAGGCAATCAATTATTCAGCGGTTGGGAGCTCCTGTTCTATCCAGATTTCTCTGCAGGATTTGAGGGGAATTTGCTGTAGGCCACACTAAGGCATTGGGGGCGATGAGGGTCGCGCGTGGATGCGGCCCTCAGCCCGCTCAATTGTTTACCGCTTGTCTAAACTCCAGTGCTGCCCCTTTTCATCAAGCCCATGATCAGCGAGATCACGAAAATCACCAGAAAAATATAAAACAATAGTTTGGCGATACCCGCAGCCGCGGTTGCAATACCGGCAAAGCCAAACACCGCAGCGATAATCGCTACGACCAAGAACACCAAAGACCAATAAAGCATAACTGTCTCCTTTTGTTGCGACCGTTTCAGCGGTCGTTGCGCTTATACATGTGCGTTAAATCATAAGGAGGGCTACCAGAAGTGACGATCAGGCTGAGCCTGTAATTTCTTTAAGGGTTGCTGTATAGGCATACCTATGGGTCGTAGGTGAGAGCGTTCAACCTTAGGCGGCGTGAGAGCGTTCAATCTTAGGCAGCTTTGAGAGAAGAATGACGAAGATGCAAGAGTTGCTCCAGAGACTTCGCATTCTTGATCGCGTATCCGCCTTGATCATTATTGAAATAGACAAAAACATCTGCCAGCTTTTGCCATTGCTGAATACGCTTTGCCCAGGTGCGCAGCATTCCTGGAGTGTAATTTCCTTGATAAGTCCCGGAGGGACCGTGAAGACGTATGTAAGCAAAATCTGTCGTCAGCTCCATAGGCCACGATATTCCACGCCAATCGTGCAGGCAAAGCGCCACGTTATGACGTCGTAACAGCTCATAGGTCTGGGCGGTATACCAACTCTGGTCACGAAACTCGAACGCATAACGATGCTTCGCGGGCAGCGCGGGAAGGAATTGTTCCAATCTTTCGAAGTTCAATGGCCAGTTGGGCGGAAGTTGAAACAGAATCGGCCCCAGGCGATCGCCCAACAAATCGACTCGCGACAAAAACAGCTCAATGGGATCGTGCGGCTCACGCAATCTTTTCAAGTGAGTAATGAACCGGCTGGCTTTGACGCTGAAAGTGAATCCTGGGGGAGCGTTTTGCCGCCAGGTTAGCAATGCGTCCTCAGTGGGCAATCTGTAAAACGTGTTGTTGATTTCAACTGTAGAAAAGTGCCGGCCGTACCACGCAAGCATTTCCGCAGGAGGTAACTTTGCGGGGTAGAAGGATCCGCGCCAGTGCTTATAGTGCCATCCGGACGTGCCAATCCTCAGCTTCGCGCTCATTCAGGATTTGGATGCGTGGGAAACGCAGATGCGCGAAGGTTGCTTGCGGGAGCTTCAAGCAACCTTCTGACCCGCTGTAAAGGTGGAAGAATACTGCGCATTAACGAGCACGTGCCCGTCAAAACCCAGAAGTAGGGCCGAACTCGCAACCACCAGGGCTGAAGCCCGTCTTCATTCTTCTTGACGCGGCCCTGAAAGGGCCGCTCTTCCACGTTAGCGCAAACAGCAGGGACGATAGCAAAAACAAAAAGCCGTTTTCTACGCCGCCTTTCGTTTGCTGCTACTCACCCGGGCAACGCGCCGCTTTCCCGCGGTGCTGCGAGCCTGTTTGGAAAGAGCTTTTCGGGATGCTCCGGAACGTCCTTCCCTCTTCAAGGCTTTCAATGTAGCCTGTGAACGCTTGCGCGAGGTTTTCTGCCGCCTGGAACTTTGTTTGCCGCTGCTCTTCGTACTTGAAGAAGCACTGCCTGCGGGTGGAGGCGGGAGTTTCACTCCAGCCTTCCGCGCTTTCGAAAGTCCGATAGCAATGGCTTGCTTGGGAGAGCTCACTCCATGTTTGCCTTCCCGTACGTGATGAATTTCTTCGCGAACGAATTCTCCTGCCTGCGTGCTCGGGGACTTGCCTTCGCGGGCGTCTTCCTGAGCACGTTCGATAGTTTCTTTTTCCGGCATTCCTCCTCCTGATGTAGGGATTTCGTCAATGTCCGCGACGGCAGTCTGGGATGTGATTGTGCGAATCGCTATCCAGTAAACAAAGTAATTAGTTTGGGGAAAAGCTGTAGGAAGATTAAGCAATCAGCAATCAGCATTCAGCTCACCCCAAGGTTCATGCTGAGTGCTGCTTCTCCAACCCGCTTTGCTGCCTTGCCATCTAAGTCGTCACTAGGTGCGGTGGAAACCGTCCCCAGGCTGGTCACGGGCTTTTAAGTCAGTGTGATAAGCCTGGGGACGGATATTTATAGTCCCTCCCAAGGCTTCGAACGTACTCGTCCTCAAAGATTTGTCAGTATTTATCGATCACGAGACTACTTAGTCGGCTCCAACTGCTCGAGGGTGAGATCCACGACCGCATTCTTTGTCGAGTAGGCTAAAAGAGACGAATACGCCTGGATTCGGTCGGCGGAATGGCAGTCGAGCAACTCTTCGTCCATATTTCGGCAAAACTCCATTCCGGTGGAAACCCCTGCCCAGAAGGTTACTTCTTCCAAGCTCATCGAGCGGGACGGGTTTGCCGGCAGCTCACAAAGGCGATGCGCGGTTTCCTGGATTTCTTCAGGAGTAAGGTCCTGAATCTTATCCACAAATGACATCACTTCGAAAATTCTAAAAAACGATTGCCAGTTTCGAAAGTTCGCTTCGAGGCCCATAGTGCCATGAAGTTATCCTGAAGCCGGGCCCCAGTACATCCACTACAACGCGTAAGCCTTAAGGAACAATCCTGTACGCCGGGCATTCGAAGTTACTGAAATCCAAGGGTTAAACCTCTCAGGCCGGGACTGGCAACTTTTCAAGAGCTCACGCCGCGCTGCGGTATTGGGGCTGACTGAAGTCAAGGAATCCGGCTTGCTTGGACCCGGAACGTGGAACTTTCGGCGGCACCCCAGTGTTGTTTGTAAGGTTCGCGTCCACGGAGAAAATCGATCCTGTGTTTGCCCTCGCGAACTGCGGTAGTCGGGATCGAAACCCTGCAAATAGAAACAGGCGGTGTCCCGCTCAAAAAGCGTATAGAGAGACGCAATGATGTGACCGTTCAAACGCAGACCGTACAATCGGAGAACACCTCGCTCCAACAATTGTGGAGCGGCCACTTCGTGAAATGACTGAATGGCTGGATCAGCCAGCACGCCCGGCTTTCCGCTGCGAGACCAACGCTGACCATGAAGATGGAATAGAGTGTCGAGGAATGAGGGCAGACTTCCGCGGGTAGCGAACTCGATGTGAACGTGTCCTGCCCGCTGCAAACGGTTGCGCGCGTTTCTCAAATTTCTCAGTTGGCGAAAGGGAAAGAGTTTCTTCAGATCGTCTGCTCTCGAAGACATAGTGAGGCCTGAGCAAACATCGTGAGCACTCTTGCTGAAGCTGAAATCATCAGGCCACGTATGAAGCAGGGGCGAAGTGCCGGGCAGATCGGTAAGATCGAGCATAGTCCATTCTGGCTCTTGTTGGATGAGGTTCCAAATGACAGCGAGCGTTTCATCCGCGAAGTCAGGATCTACGAGGATGTCGAGATAATCAGAGACTCCGCCACCCATCAAAGCCAATACTCTGTCGGACCTCGATCAAAAATGGATGTGATGGCTCGAAACTTCGCATCCAGGCTAGCAGCCATTCTGGACGCTGAAATGTCGTGGCATGGGAGCAGCGGGACCAGAGGTCGCTCCATTCCGCCCGAAGCCGCTCTGCCGAGGCAAGATCCCGCAACACTCGCGCACGTAACCCGACATCGGCGGTCAACTCTGAAGTGCGCAAAGTTCGTGTTCCTTTCGTTGCTCAAGCTCGCCGCCAGCAACATCTTCGTAGAGCTGCAGGTACTGCTCAAACATGCGGTTCGCGGAAAAACGATTTTCAGCTTCACGGCGGCAGGTGGCGGGATCAAGCGTGTCGGCCGCACGGATTGCTTCTGCCATTTCTTTCACGTCGTCAACCAAGAAGCCGGTGCGGCCGTGATCAATCAGTTCGGGAAGCGCGCCAAAGGGAAAGGCCACGACGGGGGTGCCGCAGGCCATCGCTTCCATCGCAACCAGGGAACTAGTCTCCGGTACCAAGCTGGGGATCAGGACACATTTCGCACCAGCTAGCAGTTGTTGTTTCCGGCGTAGTCCCACTTGCCCCAAAAAGCGACGCCCGTCTCTTAATCGGGGACGGATTTCCCGGTCGAAATATTCCAGATGCGCTGGATAACCGAACGCTGTGCCTGCCAAACGAAAAGGCACATCAGCCGCGGTGGCAGCGTCCATCGCACGATCAAAACCTTTTTCAGAGCAGATTCGGCCCAAGCTGAGGACATATGAGCTTTTCGTCCGCCCAAGGCGAAATCGCTCTAGCGGGACGCCATTCTCGATTAGCCGCTCGACCCGCGCCTGCGGCGGGCAGGCTTGGGCCTGGGATCGGGAAACACAGATCAGGTAGGTTTGTGGACGTTCAATCTGAAAAGCCTCCGGCGGATACCAACTGGGGGGCAAGTGAAGAGTTACGACCACCGGCACTTCGGATTTTGGTAAGTAATGGAAGAAATCCAATCCATGCAAGTGCACGACATCAACGTGGAAGCTCGCCAGCGCCCGTTCGATCGCATCGCGATGCTGCCGCTGAACAGTGTGGCGAGCGGCATCATCCAACTGGGATGGAAGAACACCGGTTGGGAGGAGAAGACCGGAACAGCGTGATCCTTCCGGAGCAAGGACCAGGGAGCGATGGCCGGCCCGCACCAGCGCTTCGTCGATTGTCGCAAGCACCTGCTCTGCGCCACCTGGGGTTCCGAACGACACTTGCGCCAGCGGATAACTGACGTTGAGCACAGTCAGGCGCATGGGTTCTCCTCGAAATCAGCGAGGAAGCCGGCCGCGATTTCCCGCCATCGTTCTCCTGTCATTGGCCAGCCCAGGCTTTCGTACCACAACTTTCCGGGATGCGGCGCGCTTGTGAAGTCATACGCCGGAGCAGGCCGCAAGCGCTCCAGACCAATTGAGAATCGGGCCAAAACTACCTGCTGTGAAATGTAAGCGCTGAGCATCTGCTCTTTTCTAACCTGCTCTTCTGGCGAGAGCTGGATCGCAAGTTCCTCTTCAGCAGAGGCCTGACCCCAGTCTCGCGGCAAGAACTCGCCGGTCACGCATTTCCCATCACGCAGATGATAAGAGGTCATCTCAAGCACTTCCGGTGTTGTCTTCCCCTGGCGCGCCAGCATCCTGTTGGACACAGCTACTACGAGAGCAGCCGCATCATGATCGGGATGGCCGCCTTCGTAGGAGTGCGTGATGACAATATCCGGCTGAATCTGCGCCAGTAATGATGCGAAGCGTTCCGCCAAGAGTGCGATTTCGTGTATGGCCTCTTGATCGACCCCTCCCAGAAATAGGATGCGGTCGGTGATGACGCCGGCCAAAGCCAGTGCCGCAATCGCTTCATCGTGGCGCAACCGTGCGTAGCGTGCTCGCGAACCGGTGGCTCGCGGCGAGCGTAGTCCAGGGTCGCGCGGCGCTCCGTCGGTCAAGAAAACGACAGTAGGGTTTCGAAGCCGACCCATGCACCCAGAGGCGCCGATGGTTTCATCATCGGGATGAGCGACCAATAAAACCGGTTCCAGATCGACCTTTATCCCACTGCAGATGCCGGTTACCGGATTTGCCAGCCGGTTCCATGCACTGGGAGGATTGAGAGAATTCGGGGTAATCATGCAGCAATCTGGCTCGGCGATAACAATCTGACCGCTTCACGATATCCGTGCATGGTTCCCACATCGACGTAGGTGTCGCCACGTTTGATTCCCAGCGCGGCGCCTCCTTGCGAAAGATAGGCGTTGACCAGAGTACCGAGATATTGATCGCTGCGTTGCCGCTCGCACCATAAGCGATGCAGGCTGGCCAGTTCCCTTCCCGGCAATTTGAAGGCGCCCCAGATCCAGCGAGAACTTGCCATCTTTTGTTTGACCTGAATTTCCTGCACAGAACCCGTGTCGTCTGTGATCACGGCGTCGAACAATTCGGGTTGCGCCACCGGAAACAGCAAGAAAGAAAACTGACCATCCGGAAGGAACGCAAAACCTGCTGCGGGGAACCAGATGGTGTCGGGCAGGCCGACCAGCACCTCGTCTTGCGGCGCGATAAAAGGTAGCGCGGTGAACAACGCGTCACAAAGTCCGTTGGGATTGGATTGAATTGCGTAGCAGATTGAAGCCGCCCCGATCTGGCCGCCGAAGTAGTTCATGATGTCTGTCTTGGCTGGCGAAATCACGAAGCAAAGCCGCGTCACTCCGGCGTCCAGCATGCGCTCTATCAAATATTCGGATACGGCGCGCGGGCGTTCCGTATTCCCATCGCGACGAATTCCTACGGGCAGCAACTCCTTGGAGAAGGCGAGAGGCTGAATCCTGGTACCCAGACCGGCAGCCGGCACAATTCCCCAGCGGCTCATGCGGCCATCTCCAGCAGGCTGAGTAATTGTTGACTGCGATGTTCGGCGGTATGTTCGGCCAGGACGCGTTCCCGCGCGGCGCATCCGATGCTGCGCAATTCCTCCGGGCTGAGAGCAAGAAACTCCACCACGTCGGAGGCTGACGATGCGACAAGAATCTCCCGCCCCGGTTCAAAAAACTGCTGCAACCCATCCCATGCGTCGCTGAGAACCGGGGTTTCGCAAGCCGCCGCCTCAAACAACCGGCCGGAGGGACAGTAGCCCATCTCTGCCATGGCGGCGCGGGTAACGCTCAAAGTCAATTTTGAGGATGAATAGAACGCGGGATGCCTGGGCGGAGGTACGTGGCTCACAAACGAAATGTTGCCGCTCCAGGGAAAATCGTGGGGGTACAACGCACCTCCGATCAGGAACTGTTTTTCGGGAGAACGCTTCGCGGGTTCGAGAAAGAGTTGTTGCAGCGCGGGCTGACGATCGGCTGCGTAGGTCCCGAGGTAGGAAAGGTCGGAGTGATAGTGAGCATCCGAAGCCACCGGTTTGTGAACCTCGGGATCAACGCTACCGTACAACGCAGCAACGCGACGTGCTCCCAGATACTGCCGTAACTCGTCCAGCGCCCGCCCTCCGGCGTAGCTCAAGACCAGATCGAAAGGTTCCAGTCCGTAGGAGGGGAGGTAGTCGACGGAACCCTCCAGCCGCAATCGTTCCAACGTCACCGGAGTATCGAGATCGTAGAAAACGCGTACGAGTGCAGGGGAATCAAGGATGAGGTCTGCTGCGGCCAGCGCGTCGGGGCAATAGGAAGTCACGATGGCGGAATCAGCCGCGGCGACAGCTTCGCGGGCCTGTGCTTCGACCTCTTCCCACGCCGAGTAGAGAATCAGTTGGTAAGGTTCACTGTTTTGCAGATCGCGGTGGGCGGCATAATACGGAACATCGCGCTCGAAAAACCTAACCTGATGTCCTTTTCGCGCCAAAGCCCGGCAGAGTCCACGCCAAATGGTGGCGTGGCCATTGCCCCATGAGGAACTCACGGTCAGGCCGAAGATGACGAGTCGCATGACCTGCCTTCATCAGAAATGTAGGAAAGAGTCTTTCAGCACAGATTGCCGTTACTTCGAATCACACTTGAGGAGAACCGGCACCGCCTCCGAAAACTGCCCCTGAAAATTTACTGCGACGAACTAAATAGCTGAATTCGGAGAAGTGTGTAATTCGTAGTGGAACATCCCGTAGGGGTCACTGCTCGGCGAATTCAGTCTCCACTTTCGTCCCGGACTGGGGTCATCCGACCAGTTCGTAGATCTTAGTGCCCAGTTCTCAGATGTCTGAGACGGAGTGTCGCTGAAGCTCTCGAAATGGGGACATCTGTCGCAGACTCAATCGCATCAGAGAACAACGGGCCGGCCAGTCTCTTGGGTTTGCAGCCGCTTGTGACGCACAGTTGCGCGTTCGGCCAATCTTCCTATGCGCGGTTTAGCATTTCTCGTCGTCGTGTGTTGCCTGCTATCGGCGACCGCGCAGGTTACTCCAGTCACGGAGCAAGTGTCCTATGAAAGACAGATGGTGGGCTCAATCGAGTTGGTATCGGATCCCCGGATTAATGTTGACGCATTCCGTGCCTTGGTTGCGCAAAAAGCAGGCGAGACTTATTCCGGAGAGAAGATCAAGGCCAGTGTCGCGGCGCTACAAGCCACGCGACGTTTCACCAAAGTTGACGTGGACGTAAGGCCAGAAGCGGCCGGACTGCACGTCATTTTTGTGTTGGAGCCGGCCTTCTATGTTGGCATTCTGCAATTTCCCGGAGCCACTCGAGTTTTCACGTATACGCGGCTGTTGCAGGTAGTCAATCTTCCCGACGAAGATCCGTATGAGAAAACCCGCATTCCGCAAGCCGAAACTGCGTTATTGAACTTTCTACGAACCAATGGTTTTTTTCAGGCGACTGTCGGAACTGAGACTCAACTGGACGAAGAAAATCAGCTCGCCAATATTACGTTCCACGTGCAGCTCAATAAGCGGGCACGTATCGGCCGGGTCGAGGTTCAGGGACCTCCGCAGCAGGAAGCCGCCCGGTTGGTACGCTCCATGCGATCCCTGCGGGCAACCGTGACTGGCGCAGCCTTGAAGCCGGGCAAGTCTTATACGCAAGAAAGGCTAAAGTCTGCCACCGGCCGGCTGCAAAAATATCTGGCGGGGCAGCGCCGTCTGGCCAGCCGCGTTCGGATGAATCCACCTCAATATCATGCAGAGACCAACCGCGCGGACGTTTCGTTTAACGTGGAAGAAGGACCGATCGTCGACATCCGCACCGCTGGCGCCCGTCTTTCTGTGTTTCCCTTTCTCGGCGGCAGACGACAGAAGAAGCTGATCCCGATTTACGACGAAGGAGCATTCGATCGTGACCTGGTGGAGGAGGGCCGTCGCAATCTGGTCAATTTCTTTCAGGAGAAAGGCTACTTCGATGCCAAGGTCAAGACAGTCGTACAGCACCAGCCGGACAAGATCTCGCTGCTGTACCAGATTGACAAGGGCAAACGGCACCGGGTGCGTGAGATAAGTTTTCGGGGCAATCAAAACTTGCCGGAAGACAAGTTGTTGACGCACATCGAAATTCGAAAACATCATTTGCTATCTCGGGGGCGATATAGCGAGAAATTCTTGCGCAAGAGCGTCACTGATATCGAAGCGCTGTATCGAGACGCGGGATATGAGAACGTCAAAGTTGATCCGCAGGTTGTCGATCACGAGCCGGATATCGATGTCACCTTCCAGATTGTCGAAGGACCGCAGACTCTGGTCGACACACTGCGCATCGAGGGAAACAAGACAATTCCGTTTAATGAATTAAGCCCGCCCTCGGGACTTGGTTTGCGGTCGGGAGCGCCTTTTTCACCACGCCGGCTTTCCGATGATCGGAGCCGCATTCTGGCCGCCTATATTGATCGCGGATATCTGAACGCAGAAGTGAAACCTTCGATCACCCGACATCCAGATGATCCGCACCGGGTAGACGTTACCTATAGTGTCGCGGAGCATCAACAAGTGCGGGTCAGTCAGGTAGTGACGATTGGCCAAAAACGCACGCGCCAATCACTCATCAGCAAGACTGCTGACCTCTGGCCCGAGACTCCGCTCAGTCAAGGCAAACTTCTTAAGGCAGAGAGCGCGTTGTATGACCTTGGGATTTTTGATTGGTCCAGTGTCGGACCTCGCCGGCCCATCAGCACGCAGACCGAAGAAGAAGCGGTGATCAAAGTGCACGAATCGCGTCGCAACAGCATCACCTACGGAGTTGGATTCGAAGTCGCGCGGCGTGGCGGGAATATACCGACAGGAACGGTTGCGGTGCCGGGGCTGCCTACCATCGGACTAGGCAAGGCGAAGATTCTTCCCAGCGAGAAGACCTTTGCCAGCCCTCGCGGCTCGGTGGAATATAGCCGGCGCAATATGCGCGGGCTGGGAGAAACGGCTTCAATTTCTTTGTTGGCGGCGAGACTCGACCAGCGAGCGCTGGCTACTTATACCCAGCCTCACTTTCGCGGGTCGCAGTGGAAATCATTAATCAGTTTGTCCGGCGAGCGCTCGACGCAGAACCCGATATTTACGGCGCGGCTTGGAGAGGCGTCCTGGCAATTTGAAAGAACTATCAATCGGGCGAAAACTACGATCGCGCAAGTGCGATACGACTTCCACAGGACATCCCTTTCTGACTTGCTAATTCCTGAACTGGTGTTGCCGGAAGATCGTTCGATACGGGTGTCTGGAGTATCGGGCACGCTGATTCACGATACTCGTGACAAGCCGCTCGACGCCCACCAAGGACGCTTTGAAACTTTGGATCTGGGAATCAACCCAAAAGCATTTGGATCGAGCGCGAGTTTCACCCGGCTGCTCGGCCAATACGCTTATTACCGGCCGATCCGCAAGATTGTCTGGGCGAATAGCGTGCGCCTGGGATTGGCCAAGGCGTATGGTGGCAGTCACGTCCCGGCCAGCGAGCGTTTCTTTTCCGGCGGCGGAACTTCGCTCCGTGGTTTCCCCATCAACGGCGCCGGACCCCAGCGCAACGTCGCGGTATGCAGCGATCCGAACGATCGCAGCACGTGTTCCGACATACGTGTGCCGGTAGGTGGCAACCAGCTTTTCATTCTCAACTCAGAGCTGCGGTTTCCGTTGCCCATCAAGAACAATTTGGGTGGGGTGCTCTTTTACGACGGAGGAAACGTCTATCACGCGGTCAATATCAGAAGTTTTGTGAGGGACTATACCAACACGATAGGGTTTGGCCTGCGTTACAACACGCCGGTGGGGCCGGTGCGATTTGATATTGGCCGTAATCTGAATCCGGTGACGGGTATTAGTGCGACGCAATTCTTTATCACACTGGGACAGGCATTTTGATAGCATACGGGATGGAATTGCCTTTATGAAATGGAAACGGATCATCGGTTGGATAGCGGCAATCGTACTGATTTTAACTGTGGGGACGGTCGTCACTGGAATTTTTGTGGTGAGAAGCAAACGTTTCCATCGCTACATTCTGGCGAAGATTGTGGAGAAAGGAAACGCAGCAACGGGTGGAACGGTGGAGATTCGCGGTTATGACTTCCACTGGACTAAGCTGACCGCCGAAGCTTATGGAGTCATCATTCACGGACTGGAGAAGTCCAACGAAAGACCGCTTCTCCAGGTGGACAAACTGACGCTGCGCCTGAAGATTCTCTCGATATTGCATCAAAAAGTTAATCTGCAAGAAGTCCTGATCGAACATCCCGTGGTGCATCTTGCGGTAGACGGGGCCGGTCGCAGCAATATCCCCTCGCCCAAGGCTCCGAAAAGGGAGAGCACGAACATTAACATATTCGATTTGGCAGTGGGCCATGTGCTTCTGAGCAATGGCGAAATTTATTACAACGATCGGCAACTCTCTCTGATAGCTGATGTCTACGATTTGAAAACGGAAATTGGCTATAGCCTTTTGACGACCAGCTATGACGGTTCATTGTCGTACAAGCAGGGCCAGGTGAAGTATGCGGGATTGAATCCGCTGCCGCACAGTCTCGAGGCAAAATTTAATGCGACTCCCGCCCGGCTGGTCTTTGATCCTGTCGTGCTAACCGTCGGGTCCTCTCGAATTTCTTTGCGAGCGGATATGACGAATTATTCCAATCCGCGATTCGATGGTTCTTACAACGTGCTGCTTCATACGCAGGATTTCGCCGGCTTGTTGAAACCGGCAAAGCCAGCAGGCGACCTGGCGCTGGCGGGTGGAATTCATTATCAAAGCTCAGATCAGCCAGTCTTGCTGAATGTGGCACTCGATGGTCAGCTCAATGGCGGAGAGCTCAAGGTAGTTTCGCCCGAAGGACACATTGAATTTCGATCGATTCGCGGGCGATATCAGTTTGCCCGCGGCAATTTGCAGGCCCGCGATCTCGCGGTCAATTTGCTTAAGGGACAACTAACCGGCGACCTAAGTGTCCAGCATATGGACACTACTCCCGTGTCTCGCCTGCATACTTCGTTGCGAGGCATATCGCTGGACGCCGCGAGAGAGTCGCTGAACACGCCATCGTTCCAGCGATTACCTCTGACTGGGAAGGTGGACGGCAAGACGGACGCCTCCTGGGTCGGAGGGATGAAAAACCTTCAGGCGCGATCGGATCTCACGCTTCAGGCTGCGGTCATAACTGCCGCATCGGGCACGAAAAAATCGGTTCCAATGAATGGCTTCGTCCATATGGACTACGACGGACGGCGCAATGCAATCACTCTGCGGCAAACTGTGCTTCGAACTCCGGCAACTTCCATAACCGCGGATGGCACGATGAGTGAACGCTCTGAGCTTCGAATTCAGGCGCGAACCGCTAATCTCGAAGAGTTGGCTACGCTGGCAAACGCGTTTCAATCAGCAGGCGCTCCGGCTTCACAACCTAGGCCAAAGCCTTTGAGCGTTTCCGGGTCTGCTGTGATGGATGCAAGTGTGCGAGGCCGATTGCAGAGCCCACGTCTGACTGCACAAGTTACCGCACAAAATTTGCAGGCTGAAGGTAGTCAGTGGCGCAGCCTGCGCATGGGAGTGCAGGCCAGCGCGTCGGAAATCGCGCTGCAGAACGGCTCATTGGTGAGTGCACAGCAAGGACAGGCATCCTTCAGTGCGCGGGTTGGACTGCGGAACTGGTCGTATGATCCGTCGAATCCAATCGCGGCGACATTGTCGGTCAGGCAAATGTCGCTGGCAGGATTGCAACGAATCGCCAGGCTGAATTATCCGGCCACCGGCGATCTGACCGCGGACGTCACGTTGCAAGGCTCTCAACTCAATCCGGTCGGACGGGGATCGGCGAAGCTGGTGAAGGCACGCGTATACAACCAGCCAATTCAAACTCTGTCGCTTCAATTTCAAGCGGCGAACGGCGCCGTAAATTCGACATGGAACGTGAAAACTCCGGCAGGATCGGCAGATGCAAACCTGATTTATTACCCGAAGACTCGGGGTTATGACGTCCGTCTAAATACGAGTAATGTCGCGCTGGAAAAATTGGAAGCGATTCAGGCAAAGAACCTGGCGGTGAAGGGCACGCTGACCGCGTCGACCAATGGGAAAGGCACGCTCGATAATCCGCAACTCACGGCCACGGTGCAGGTGCCGCAACTGCAGTTTCAACAGAGTGTTATGACGGGCGTCAAGGCTCAGTTGAATGTGGCAAACCATCGCGCGGAGGCAGCGCTCAGTTCGAGTATGGAGAAGTCGTCACTGCAAGCCAAAGCAAACGTAAATTTGGACGGGCGCGACTATTACACGACCGCGAATATCGACACCACCGCTTTGCCCGTCGCCGCATTATTGGCGGTGTATGTGCCGGCGCTGCCAACCGGGTTGCAAGGGCAGATGGAACTCCATGCCTCGTTGAAAGGACCATTAAAAGATAAGTCACGCATGGAAGCACATCTCGTGATCCCGACTCTGAGCGCGAGTTATGAGTCGGTCCAGATCAGCAATGCGGGGCCCATCCGCGTCGACTATGCGAACTATGTGGTCTCTCTCCAACCTAGCGAACTTAGCGGGACCGAAACATCAATCCGTTTGGCGGGGCAAGTTCCCTTGCGCGGCGCAGGCGCTATGACTCTCAACGCACAAGGAAACATCAATCTGCGTCTGCTGCGGCTGGCCAGTCCTGCCCTCCGCGGCTCAGGAATCATGGCTCTGGATATTCGAACCGCCGGCAGCACGCGCAATCCGCAGGTTACAGGAACGATTCGTTTGCAGAACGCGGCGCTTTCCGCCGCGACCACGCCCTTCGGCCTGGAACAAATCAACGGACTGTTGAATTTGAATAATAATCAGGTGCAGATCAGCAATCTTACCGCGCAGCTTGGAGGTGGGCAGGTTACGGCCGGAGGCTTTGTTACCTACCGACCCGAAGTTCAATTCAATCTTGTGCTCAACGGGAATTCTGTTCGGCTGCGTTATCCGGAGGGGCTGCGCTCCGTGCTGAACAGCAGTCTTATGTTTATTGGCAACCGCCAGGCAGCCAGGCTGGACGGAAGAGTCTTGATTGACAGTCTGTCGTTCACTCAGGATTTTGATCTAGCGAATTTCATGAATCAATTTACCGGGGACACCGCGCCGCCTTCGGGGGAAAGCTTCGCCGACAGTGTGCAGCTCAACATCAGCGTGCAATCGACCGAGCAGCTTTCGGCCGTTAGTTCGCAGGTCAGTCTAGAAGGACAGGCCAACCTGCGCGTGATTGGAACAGCTTCCAACCCAGTGATTGTTGGCCGAGCGGATTTGACCTCCGGCGAAATCTTCTTCATGAAGAGGCGTTACGAATTGGAGCGCGGCATCATTAACTTCACTAGAACTGATCGCACTTCGCCCGAGGTGAACCTGCTGATCACAACAACCATCAAGCAATACAATTTGAGCCTAACGATCGTCGGACCGATTGATAAATTAAGGACGAGCTATGTTTCAGATCCTCCGCTGCCACCGGTGGACGTTATTAACCTGATCGCACGCGGGCAGACGACGGAGGAGACCACTCCAACCAGTCTGGGCGCGAACTCGATCCTGGCACAAGGCCTGGCCAGTCAGGTCAGCTCGCAGATTGGTAAGCTGGCCGGCATCTCCAGCCTGACCATTGATCCATTAATTGGCGGGGATAACAGGAATCCTTCAGCGCGTATTGCCATACAGCAGCGCGTGACCAAGAACTTTATCTTTACCTTTTCAACCGACGTCACCTCGGCGCAGCGGGAAGTCATTCAACTGGAATATCAGCTCAACCGGCGGTGGTCGGTGAGCGCCACCCGAGATGAAAATGGCGGCGCGGCATTCGACGCTAAGTTTCGCAAGGTTTTTTAGCCCATATCGCGTGGAATACTTAAGGATGTTGAGCAAATGTCAGCGGCTGAAACCGATTTGTGGGTTTTTCGAAATGGACGCAAATCTGTGGCGGGCCTGAGGTTGCTGAATGAACTGCACGCTGCACTGAAGCAGCTTCTGGATTCTTCCGCATCGCAAATCCGCGAACGCTCTCTGAATGTATTGATTCGTGCGGGTGAGTTGGAGTCTGCATTGGCGGACGCTGCGTCTCCAGCTGCGTCACCCTTAGCATCGCTGACCGATGCGCTGGCATTCACTCTGCTTAGCGGTGATTTGAGATCTGTCACGAAACTGGCTGACAGCCTAAGTAATCTTTCCCTTCCGCAAACAATTGAAACCTCGCCACCGGAGGGCTTCTCCTACTACGCTCTGCATCCTTTGGAGTTCGCGGACGCGGCGATGGGCCTCGCCGATCCCCCGCGTCCCGCGGCGGTAATCGGGATTCGCAGTATCGGAACTACTCTGAGCGCCGTGGTTGCCGCAACGCTGCGAAGGACTGGGTGTGCTGCCGAGCGGATTACGGTGCGGCCAACCGGCCATCCTTATAGCCGTCACACGCACCCCACTTCGGAGCAGATCCGCTGGATCCGGAAGCAGAAGGAACGGGGCGCCATTTTCCTTGTGGTGGACGAAGGCCCAGGAAGAAGTGGTTCAAGCTTTCTCTCGGTGGGTGAGGCACTGATCGACGCTGGCGTTTCAGTAGCCGAACTCACATTAATAGGAAGCCAAGAGCCGGACCTTAACCTGCTTTGTGTCGATGATGCTGTGCGGCGATGGAAAGCTTTTCATTTTCTTGCGGCCAAGTCACGCATCAGTTCGCGATTTTCTGATCATATTTTTGTGGGAGCCGGGGAATGGCGGCGCAAACTGCTGCCGAAAGACGCCACGTGGCCTGCCTGCTGGCCACAGATGGAACGAGTTAAATTTCTGTCGCCAGATGGAACGCGGCTGTACAAGTTCGAGGGCTTAGGATCGACGGTAGAAACTGTCCAGCAACGTTCGCGACTCGTGGACGAAGCTGGATTCGGATGCAGCGTTACGGACGAAGGCGACGGGTTTTCCTGTTACGCCGTCGCAGACGCTATGCCGATGACAGGCAAAGACACCGATCTAATCGTTCTGGAGCGAATTGCGCAATACTGCGCTTTCCGCGCTGCCGAGTTCGGCACAGATGGGGAACCCGAACCGCTGGCGGAAATGTTGCGTTTCAATATTTCGCGTGAGTTTCAGACCGACTTGAATCTGAACCTGGATGCACTGCAACCGTCTAGCGCTGTTGTGGTGGATGGCCACATGCAACCGCATGAATGGCTGCGCACGAGTGATGGCATTTTGCTCAAGACGGACGCATCCACCCACGGTGATGATCATTTCTTTCCGGGGCCAACTGACATCGCATGGGATCTGGCGGGAGTTGCTGTGGAATGGGACCTTCATCCCGATGCGCTGGAATTTTTGCTTGCCCGCTTCTCGCAACTGACGGGAAATGACATGCGGCAGAGATTGCCTGTGTTCATGCTTGCTTATAGCGTATTCCGGCTGGCCTGGTGCAAGATGGCAATGAGCACAGGCATCGATTCCTTTGAGCAGTTTCGCCTGCGAACTGCTTATCGCGGATATCGAAATCTGGCTTTAGAACAGATGTCTCGGTTGGGAATGAGGGCTTCAGCAGCACCTTGGGAACTGCCAACCCTCGCATAAAAAAGCCCGTGAATGGGCCAGCTATCCTACAGAAGTTTTCAACAGGTGCTACAGCATCACCTTGATTGCTCTATTACGACGTAGGGGATAGAGTGATCTTTGTTCATTGTCGGACCCACGCAACTCTACCGGCATAAAAAACAATCTAAGATTTGAAAGGACATCATCATGAACCTGGATTCCAAGAAAGCTATACGAATTGCCCGAGCCATTCTGGCTGGGGATATTGATATCGAAGCGCCTCGCCGGAACGCGTACTCCAGCATCCCGCTGTTCCTCGCGGGCATGGGTGCTGGTCTGGCTTTGGGCGTGCTCTTTGCTCCCAGCTCTGGCGAAGAAACCAGAATGTATCTGGCAGACAGTGCCCGGCAGGGATTGGATAAAGCGAAGGCAAAAGGGGAAGAGTTCTCCCGGCGTGCGCAAGACGCGGTCAATCGTGGCAAAGAAGCCGTCACACGCGGCAAAGAGGCCGTGAGTGAAACCGTGGAATCTGCCAAGCAATCCGCCAAACAATCCTATTACGGCGAAAAGACCAACGTCTCCTAAGACAAGTTGGTTTCGAAAGATATTGCGTCGCGGTTCGACCTCCGTCGAGCCGCGATTGCCCATTCAAGTTATGGATTTCCCGCTTTAACGATTGCGAACGTGTGCTCAAAATGCAGTATGCGTCTTAGTTATCTATCTGTTGGGGGATTGGCACTTTCGTGCTAACTGACTACACCGCCGAGCCATTGTGATTTTGACCCGTAACAGCTACTGTGACGAATCCGAGAAACTAACCGCGAAGCTTTGATTGCCATCCCTCTGGCCAGCCTGAATGAAGCTGCGCGGCAAACGCAAAGACAGTAGCGGTCGCATACTGATTTTTTTCGAAGGCTGGCAATTCCAACTATGAATGCACAAACGCTGAACCCCCAATCGGCGGAAGCCCGCGTCAGAATCCTGGTTGTAGATGATCACGAAGTAATGAGGTTGGGAATGCGGAATCTGCTTGAATCCAGATCCGGATGGTGTGTTTGCGCGGAGGCCAGTAACGGACGCGAAGCTATTGAAAGCGCCCTGAGGCTTCGTCCTGACGTCGTCATCATGGACATCACCATGCCAGGCATGAACGGCCTGGATGCCGCCAGCCGAATCACGGAATCGCAACCCGACATTCCGGTCATCCTGTTTTCTTTACACCTATCCGACGACGTGATCAGCCATTTTCAGAAAGATGGAATTCGCGGCGCGGTCAGTAAAGGTGACGCGGCGCGAGATTTGGTTGCTGCAGTGGAGACAGTGCTTTCAGGCGGGAATTTCTTTCCGTCGCGAAAATCGTCAGGCAAACTAATGCACTAGCAGAGTCAGCTCGCAGCCTGGCTGGCGCGTCCGATCCACCACAGGATCTTAGCCACAATCCGCCAACTGGCAGATGAAATCGAAATAGAATCGTACTCGCGATTCTCAGGAACCAGCACTTCGGTATCGTCAAAGCGCTGCAATCTCGACACTATCAGGCCTTGTTCCTTGTGAGCGGCCACCACGATTTGTCCGTAGAGCTTGCGGCGGTTGGTTTGGGATTTATCCACCACGATGATGTAACCATCGTGGAGTAGCGGCATCATCGATCGGCCGCGGACTCTGAGGCAACTGGTATAGGCGGGATTGGGACACCAGGAACTGGGAGCGGCCAACACCGTTTCCGGCTTCATCTGGTCCAGAGCAACCTCTGGATCTCCTTTTCCGCCGTGAGTAGCAGCCACCACGGGTAGGACCGGTATTGCAACCAGGTGACTTCCCTTCTTGCGCAGTCTGTGCGCACCTGCCTGAACGATTTGCAATGCGGGCAAGCGTTCTTTTTGCAAGCGCGAACGTACTGCGGGCAGTACACGCATGAGATCGCCGCTGTGCAATCCGGCGCGTCCCCAGAAATACCAGCACTCCGGATCACCTGTGATGTTACCGAGCTGAATGTAAATGTCGGCCGGCGGATCCTGAACTCCCCGCTCCCAGCGGGAAACCGCCATGGCAGAGGAATTGAGCTGCTTACCCAACTCGGACTGGCTTATGCCCATGCGGCGGCGCAGAGCAATGATCCGCGATGCCCATTCGACATTTCTTGTATTACGACTTTCCTGTCGCATACAGAGGGAAAGCTTGGCTGATGGTTTCGAGGTCACGCAGCGCACCCAAGGCGTCCAGGAGCGGTTGGTGGTCGGTTTGAAACCCGTTTGAGCGTTTTATTTTGTTTGCAATTTCTTTTTCTGCGTCCCGGATGCGCCGAGGAAGCTTGTCAATGCTCACTTCGTGCAATGCCGCTGTGTAGAGTACTTGCCAATGTTCCGGGTTTCCATCTTGACCATGACCATCGGTTGCCATACACACCGCTTTCGGTAGGGACGAGATAACGACTTGGTTATAACACTAATGCTAGTCCACTACCATACGGCGATCAAGGTATTTCACGAACGGATGGTGTCAGTGGCCACTGGTTAGGGTTCAGTGGCCGGATCTCGGGTGTCAGGTCTCGGGTGTCAGGTCTCAGGTCTTAGGTGTCAGGTCTCAGGTCTCAGGTTTCAGGTCTTTGTTGTAGGGGGCTGGCCGTGCCGGGAGCCAATCGTCATAGCTTCGGGTTTATACTTCAGCGCCAAACTGGAGGACAATCCGTGGCGGGATATTCCGGCACCCCCTTGCCCAAAAAACTAGGCATCAAGCCCCAACTGCGTATGGCTTTAGTTAATTTGCCGCCCGAGGTAAGCGCTGAACTGAAGGAAGCCTTAGCGGGCTGCCGGAAGGTTAAAGACGGGAAAGAGGCCCTGGATTTCGCACTGGTGTGCGTCAAGACACAAGCTGAACTGAAGAAGCATTTCGGGCATTTGAAGAAACAATTGGCCCCAGCCGGCATGTTGTGGGTCAGTTGGCCGAAGAAGAGTTCGGGGGTAGCAAGCGATCTGGATGAGAACGTAGTACGTGAGATTGGGCTCAAGGCTGGGCTCGTCGATGTAAAAGTGTGCGCGGTGAGCGAAGTGTGGTCGGGTCTGAAATTCGTGATCCGGTTGAAGGATCGGTAGAGAAAGTGTTAAGGCAGTGGCTAGTGGCTAGTGGGTGGTGATGGGATTGAGGCCTGGCGTACATGCCACGAGAACCCAGGGGCTAAAGCCCACACCTTTTCAAGCTTGGCGGCGCGGCTGAAGCCGTGCCCTTTCAAAGCCGCTGATCACTGGCCACTAGCCACTTGTATTTCGTCGCGCGGGGGCGGGACCGGGAGGGAGAATCTCTGGTTCTCCGGGAGGAATTTGTTGGCGGGTGGCGAAAAAGACTGCGGCTGTCCAAGAAGGAAACAAATCCAAGCCGGGGACGAGTTCGGCAGCAAAGGTGGGAAGGAACGCCCAATGCCAGCCCAGTAATCGGAGGAGGATTCCGGCGACAACCAGGTCCAGCAAAGCATCGGCCGGCGAGAAACCACCGGGAGCAAAAAGCGGCAAGGCAACGATCTGAATGGCGTCCGCGGCGAGAGCAACCAGCCATGCCAGGCGTTGCTCAGGGGACTTGATCGATTTGAGGAAGTTAAACACTCGCATGATCTCCTCAACAGGATACAACGGCGAAGCATCCAAGTGAACCTCATCGGGCGGGCTGAAAACAATCTGAGTACACCAGGGAGGCGGAGGCGATGGATTTTCCGGCATTTAAGCTTACCGGCCAAGTAGCACTGGTGACGGGCGCCGCCCGTGGTTTAGGGGAAG
>MNGW01000016.1 GCA_001918935.1 Acidobacteriales bacterium 13_1_40CM_3_55_5
GAATGAGTGAATGTAACTAGCCAGGAAATTCCGCTGGCAAATAGCACAACTTCGGCCAGCAAACCAGCTACAGCAGCACGCGTGAAAGTTTTCTTGCTCCGCTCCATGATCCAACCTGCCAGAGCTGCTACCAATGGATATGCCAGCAGGTATCCGCCCGTGGGACCCAGAAGTTGAGCCACCCCGCCGAGGCCAGCGGGATTGAATACCGGCATGCCAACCGCTCCTTCAACCAGATAAAGCGCCAGCGCGGCGAAGCCGCGCCGGCTTCCCAACGTCAGCCCCACCAGCAAGACACCAAAATTCTGCAGGGTCAAAGGCACAGGAGTGAACGGCAATGGCAGAGTAAGGCGTGCGCATAAGGCGACGAACAAGCTCGCGCCAGCGACCACCGCGATTTGCAGCGCCCACTCGAGGCCGCGATCATGACGGCTCAGGATTTGAGTAGCCGTTTTCTGCATTTAATTATTCTCCCAATCGACTAAAGAGGCAGAGATCTACAGCCCACCGGCTTCGCGTTCGCGCTCCACCTCGAGCGATGCCTCCTTCTTCATATGGCGGCGCACACGCAGATAAAGAACTATGCCCGCCAACAGCACCGCACCGCTGCTGGAGGCCAGAATCAGAAACCACCACATCATCCGCACGAAGCCTAGGATATCAAAAGGAGGCGAGGCGTGCCGGATCGGGCAGGCCGGCTTAATCTATTCGAGCTGCTGCTTTGACCAAAATTCGCCGGAAGTTATGACGGGAACGATTTCAAAGTCGATCAAGTCGCTCCAGCGGGCCACCCAGACTTTCAGTAGTTCCGGATGTGGAGCTTCCATCAGTTGGAAACAGCGAGCGCCTTCCGAATCAAAAACGCTGTCCTATTGGTCTCGCGTCTTGTTGCTTGAAACGCTCAATCACCATGAACAACATGACTAGGAGTTGATCTCCAGCTCTCAGCCACACCAGCGCTAGATTGTTTCATTTCTGATTGCCAGTGACCGACTTACTCGCTTGAAGGAATGCATCCACATTGCTTTTGTCCACCAGCGAAGATCCGGTATCCACAAAAGCCGGAATGGGGGCAAAGCTGTCTTTCGACCAATCCACATCCAGAGTCTTCAGTTTGTGGTGGTAGAGGTCATCCAACATTTTCAGGCCAACGAAGGACATTGTGTAAGGCTTCTGCGAGATCGTAGCGGCAATTACGCCTTTCTGAATCCAATCCAGCGTATCGGGATCAGTGTCGAAGGCCATAATGATTTTGTTCTTCACACTGTTATTGCTGAGCACAGTGGCTATTTCTTTGCCGGCCTGCGCCTCCAGACAGACGAATGCGTCCACTTTGTCTTTTTCCTTTCCAATAATCGTGGTTGCCGTATCGAACGCAATTCGCGGATCGCCCTGGATATCGACCACCCGCACGATTTTGATTTGTGTATTCTTTTCCAGGCCGTCGCGATATCCGCGCAAACGCTCTTCCATATTGGCCTGGCTAGGCATTGTAAATACCACTACGTTGCCCTTGTTCTTCAGTTCCTGGACAAGGCGCTGTCCTCCCATCAATCCTGCCTGGTAGTTGTTGGTTCCGATGAAGAACAGCCGCTTACTCAAGGGCGCATCGGAATCCATCGTAATGACCGGGATTCCAGCGCCGATAGCGCGGTCAATGTCATCCTTCATCAACTTGGGATCAGCCACCGAAATCAGGATGCCGGTCGCCTTTTGCTGTACGGCTTGCTGAAAAGATTGCTGCTGGGCTTTGGCATCATAGCTGTCCGGACCCGCGAACTCGGCCCGCACCTTGAGTTGGGAAGCGGCCTGCATAAAACCTGCTCCCGCCGTCTTCCAATACGGCACCTGAAGGTTGGCGGAGATGAGGTAATACTTTTCATCAGCATCGTGGCGCGATCCGCAACTTAATAGAGGGAGAAGCAGGATGCTGAAAAGGAACAAGGCAACGAGCTTGGACTTGTTCATTGGATCCTCCTGAGAGCGACCGACGCGAGCATCCTGCGTCGGGACGCCAAGGCGGTACGCATTCTAAACCCAGGCCGAAACAAAAGAAAGAAATCGATGGGAAGCAAAGGCGACGAAAATCTACACCCCAACCGGGAATGGCTTGGTGTGAGTTTCCGTGCTCAAAGACAAACCGGCGAAGCGTCCTTGCAACAAAGACATGAGTCCCGTGTACCAGTAGCCGAGGACGAACAAGATCAGGAAAGGTACGGTAATGTAGTTCTCATTGACCACAGCATAGTAGACCGTCAGAGCGAAGTAGCCGCCAATCAGAAGCTCCAACCAGGGCACCCAGCCCAAGCGGCGCCGGTATTTTTTGGCTCGCATGCGGTCGATTTTCGATTCCACACGATACTTTGGAGTACGGGCAAACTCGGTTTGCTTACCCAAGAGCGCCTCTAGAACCGCGCGGGTGTTGGTGATACTCAATCCGATTCCCAATGCCATAAGAAAGGGCAAATAGAGTAAAGCCCGAGGCCACGTTTTCGGAAAAAGTTCCCTTTGAGAGACCAGGTAGAAACTCGAAATGGAGAAGGTTGACGCCAGAAATAATGGCAGATCGATATAGAGCATCTGGAACCATCCCTGGTAGAAGCGGATGACCATAGCCGGCAGCAGCAGTACCGACAGCACAATCATCAAGGGATAGCTGAGATTTGCCGTCAGATGATACCAAGCCTCAAGTTTCACCCGGAACGGCTGGTTGCTCTTCAGCACCTGGGGCAGAATCTTCTTTCCCGTCTGGATAAGGCCCTTGGCCCACCGCGCTTGCTGGGTCTTGAAAGCTGTCATCTCAATGGGAAGCTCAGCCGGACACTCCACGTCCTGCAGGTAAATGAATTTCCAACCTTTGAGCTGCGCTCGATAAGAGAGATCAGTATCCTCGGTGAGCGTATCGTGCTGCCACCCTCCAGCTTCCTCGATAGCGCGGCGTCGCCAGACGCCAGCCGTTCCATTGAAGTTAAAAAAAACATTGCTGCGCGCGCGCCCAGAATGCTCCAACACAAAATGGCCGTCGAGCAGAATCGCTTCAACTTCCGTGAGGAAGGAATAATGGCGATTGATATGACTCCATCGCGTCTGCACCATGCCAATCTTTGGATCGGTGAAATGGTGAATAGTGCGAAGCAGAAAATCTTCCGGTGGGACGAAGTCGGCGTCAAAGATAGTGATGAACTCTCCTTGGGCAACTTTCATCCCTTCCGCTAGAGCGCCTGCCTTGAAGCCCTCGCGGTTAACCCGATGGTGATAGGTGATCGGATACCCACGACCCGCATAGTGCTCGACCAGACCGCGGGCCACGGCGACCGTCTCGTCGGTCGAGTCATCCAGCACCTGGGTGTCCAGTTTGTCCAAGGGATAATTCAACCGGCATATTGCTTCGAGGAGCCGTTCCACCACGAACTGCTCATTGAAAATGGGAAGCTGGACCGTCACCCGCGGCAGCTCAGAAAAATGTCCCGGCGGATCTACCGTGCGGTTTTTCTTGTTCTTGTAGTAAAGATAGACCAGCACGTAGCGATGCACGCCATACGACGCCAATAATGTCAGCACAATGAAATAGGGAATCAACAACGCCATGTCGAAAGAGTTGGCGTGATACAAACCCTGGAAAGTTTTGTCGAAGAAATGCTGTCGAATGTATTGCCCAAGACCTCGCGTAACTGCAATCAGGGCCAGAGCGGAAAACGAAATGGGCAGGCTGATCAGGGGGGAGTCCTCGTCAGTCAGGTCGGACAAGCCAACCGGAAACCTTTATTGTACCTGAAAGCCGAGTGCCGACTTGTCGGCAGAGGCACGTAAGCACCTGTTCTTAGAAGAAGTTGCAGGTAGGACTTAATTCAGAAAATAGGTTCGATACAGGGTATCGCGCTGCACCGGTTTGAAACCGGCGTCGCGGATAATGCGTCGCAGTTCTTCTTCGGTGGTGCAGTTGGTGACCCCGGCGGCGCGCACAACGTTCTCTTCTAGCATGACGGAACCAACATCATTGCCACCAAATCGCAGGCCGAGTTGGCAGACCTTCAATCCTTGCGTAACCCAGCTTGACTGCACATTCTTGAAGTTCGACAGGAAAAGTCTGGAGATCGCCAACACTTTCAAATACTCGACGGCAGTAGCCTCGTCCCAGTGACGTCCCCCGAGCGCGGTGTTGGCGGGCTGAAAACTCCACGGAATAAATGCCGTGAACCCGCCAGTTTCTTGCTGAAGATCATAGAGCCGCTGAAAATGATTGACGCGGTGCTCGAAGGTTTCGCCGACTCCGAACATCATCGTAGCGGTAGTCTTCATGCCCAGTTGATGAGCCGTACGGTGGACGTTCAGCCAATCCTCGGTAAGACACTTCAGACGGGCGATCCGATATCGAACTTCGTCATCCAAGATTTCAGCACCGCCGCCCGGAATGGAATCCAGACCGGCATCTCTCAATTTCGCGATGGTGTCGTGGATGCTCAATTCGCTGTACTCCGCGATGGCAATAATCTCCGACGCTGAGTAGCAGTGCAGATGAACCTTGGGAAAACGCTGTTTGATGCCACGCAACATCTTTTCGTGCCAATCGATCTTGAGATCGGGATGCAAGCCGCCTTGCATCAGCACTCCAGTGCCACCAAGTTCTACCGTCTCTTCTATCTTGTCGAAGATAGTGTCGAAGTCGAGGATGTATCCCTCTTTCGCTTTCGGTCCTTTCAAAGGCCGGTAGAAGGCGCAAAAGGTGCAGTATTCCGTGCAAAAGTTCGTGTAATTAATGTTGCGGTCGATGATGTACGTGACCACACCCTCGGGGTGCAGCTTGCGGCGTTGCGCGTCGGCTTCCATGCCCAGTCCGATCAGATCGTCTGATCGAAACAGGTCGAGAGCTTCTTGTTTGGTTAAGGACATGATCTCTAGCACGATTCTAGCGGAGGCGGCGCGCTTATTCAAAACGCGGCTTGAATTTCAGGCGATTCTTCGAACGGCAACGTCGCTCGAACTTTCCTCCGCCGTCTTCCTGCGATACCGCAAGTATCCGACCAAAGTGAATATCCCGGCAACCACGGCCAATCCAATCAGGGTGTATAGAGCTGGTTCGTAGTACTTCGCAAAGAAACGGACTATGTGATTCCCGTAATGCGCTCCCAGGCCAGCAACGATAGTGAAACGTATCCCGCGTCCCAGCGCGAGTGCGCCCAGAAACTTCTTTTTAGAATATTGCAATGCCCCCGCAGCCAACAGGAAGGGCACGATGGGGAATGGCGGCGGCAGTATGGCGGGCACGGCCACAGCCCAAAATCCCCAGCGCTCAAAGCGCTCATAAACTTTCTCAGCTTTTTTCTTGGGCAGCTTCCTTTCGAAAGCCTCCTTGCCGCCTTTCCGAGCCAATCCGTATGTTATATAGCCGCCGATCAAGGCTCCGACGGTCGCCATAGCCGCGTAGTACAGCCACCACGATCGTTGATGGGCCGCCAGCCAGATGGTCAGCACGTCCATACTTCCCGGCAGAGGTACCACCGAATTATCGGCGATTCCCAAAAGGATTAATCCGGGGCCGCCCAGATGGCGCAACCATCGCCACAGTCGCGTGACCTTGAAAAATAAGAGGACAGCCGACATTCAGTTCCTTAGAAGCAGTCTTTCACCAATGAGTGGTACCAGAAGCCGCGAATCACTAGGCAATGAGCGTTTTTGCCACATTTACGAAGTTCAGACGCGGGGCAGCGGGCAGAATGCCGCATTCTTCAGCATAGCGAAAAAAAAGCTGCATTCCATCGAGGCACGCAGAATCGAGATAATAATGGATATTCTGACTGAGATAGCTTTTGATATCAGACTCGCTCAGCTCCATCCGCCGTGCCCACTCCTTAGCGATCCGCTCCAGATTTTCTGCCTGCACTCCATGATCACGAGACTCCTGAAATATTGATGCCAGATCGAGCGTCGGAGATAGATCTTTCAAGGCAGCCTGTCGCACGGCCCAAAAGGCGAAAACAAATGGCCGGCCAGTCAAGCGAATCCACTCTTCGGCCAGATCGTAGGTGAAGTAGCGCGAGCGGTCCACCTTCAATGCGGGATCGCCAATGACCAACCCGGCATCATGCTGTTTGAACATCCGTTCGACATCCGGAGCCATCGTAGTGAAAGGTCTGCGGCCGCCCCACCACTTCGTGAACAGGATATGCAGCAACGCGACTGAAGTCAGAGAGGAAGAATCCACAGCTACCGTCTGGATTCTTTCAACCGGAACCTTGCTGACCAGCAGAATGGAACGCACCGCCTGTTTTGAAGCGATGGCTACTCCCGGCAAGATTAGCAGGTCCCCAATTGTGGCGTAGGCCGCAGCCGGAATGATGCCGATGTCCGCCGACCCATTTTGAAGAGCCGCGGCGCAGCTGGAGGGCAATGTATAGGAGACATCGAAATCTGAGCCGGAGCCGACGTGCTCGAAGTCCCACATCAGCGGCGCAGTATTAAGGTACGAGATGGCGGAAACTCGGAGTCGTCTCATGCAGCCTTTGTTTGATTTTAACAAACATGTGTGTCATCCAACCTTGACAGCATTTTTTCGAACTGTCAGAGTCCGCCTGTCGGAACATTCAGGAGGTTTGCCGTGGTGGGCGCAGTGCTCCCAATTCGGTCGACCGATACCCACGCAGTGGAGTGGCTGGCGCTATCGCTCACAGCCGGCCTAGGCACCACCAAGGCGCGCCGTCTGGTGGAACATTTCGGCAGCGGGCAAGAGGTTTTTCGGGCATCTCTGACCGAACTGGAAGCAACTGGCATCCAGACAGTTTCGGCACAGTCTCTGGGGACTGGCCGCTCCATGGAACTGGCCCAGGAAGATCTGGAACGCGCCGTTGCCGCAGGTGTAACCCTACTCGTTCCTGATGATCCGGCTTATCCTGCACAACTGAAACAGATTTATGATCCGCCGCTGGTCCTATATGTAAGCGGGAATGCGGCAGCGGTTTCGCTCCCCGGCATCGCCCTTGTGGGTACTCGTCACCCCACGCCTTACGGCATGGCGATGGCGGAACGTCTGGCGTGCGATTTGGCAGCTCGAGGGCTGGTAATTTTCAGCGGCTTGGCACGCGGCGTTGACACAGCAGGTCATCGCGGCGCGATTGTGGCCAAGGGGAAAACGGTGGCAGTGTTTGGCACGGGAATAGACATCATCTATCCCAAAGAGAACACCCGCCTCGCGGAACAGATTCTATCTTTTGGCGGCGCCCTGGTATCTGAGTTCCCATTAAGCAGCTTCGTGGCTCCGCAGAACTTTCCCATACGCAATCGAATCATCAGCGGCCTATCCATTGGCGTCCTGGTCGTGGAGGCTGCCGAATACAGTGGCACGCGGATTACCGCGCGTTGCGCGCTGGAGCAAAATCGCGACGTATTTGCGGCGCCGGGGAACGTGACTAACAAAAATTCCTGTGGTCTCAATACGCTCATTAAACAAGGCGCCAAGCTGGTGGCAACCTGGGAAGATGTTTGGGAAGAACTCCCGCCAGATGTGCGGCTTGCGCTGGAACCCGCAGCCAGCCCTGAATCGGAAGCCGGCCAAACTGCATCTCTATTCCAGGAAGGCGATCTTCCGCCTCACGAAAAAAAGATTCTTGCGCTGCTTAAGGCAGACGAAGCCACGCACATCGATGAGCTGGTGGAAAGACTAGAGCCGGCAATTTCGTCTTCTGAAATCTTTGCAGCGCTGTTCGAACTCGAGCTGACAGGCAAAATCAAGCAGATGCCGGGAAAG
>MNGW01000151.1:0-4234 GCA_001918935.1 Acidobacteriales bacterium 13_1_40CM_3_55_5
GAGTGAATTGCGCCTGACGAGCCGGATCAAACTCTTCCTCGGCGCCATCGCGGGCGGAAAGATGCTCCTCGGAAGTTTGCATTTCCCCGACCGAGGCCAATGCTCGGATCAAAATCCGCTCCGCTTCTGTCACCTGAGTTTCCAAAGGCGCTTTCAACGCGGCGGCTGAGCGAGTGTTGGCTGCATGTTTCAGTTCCTGTCGTAGAACGGCAGAATCAATTCCCAGCTTCTGCGCGATCTCGCGGGCCAGTTCATCGCGGACAATCCGGCTGGGAATTCTCTGAATGTGGGGCAGCAGGTAATTCACCGCCTTGACCTTGCCTTCCGCGCTGCGCACGGGAAATTGAACCTGCGCACGTTCAATCAGGTAATCGAAATAACGTTGTGCATTGCGAAGCGCCTCGACGTAGGCATCTTTTCCTTTGCGGCGTAAGAAGAGGTCAGGATCGAAACCAGATTCCAAGGTAAGCACCTTGATTTGGAACTCTTCCTCGACCAGCAGGCCTAGTGTGCGCTCGGTGGCCTTGGCGCCGGCGGTGTCGGGATCGAAGTTCACTACCACATTCTTGCTGAACCGGGCCAGCAGCTTGGCTTGGAGTTCGGTGAAGGCGGTGCCGGAGCTGGCAATCACATTGTGGAATCCAGCGGCGAACACGGAAATGCAATCCATCTGGCCTTCCACCAGGATGGCGTAATCGAGTTTGCGAACGGCTTCCCTGGCTTGGTCCAGGTTGAACAGCACACGCGATTTCGAATAAATCGCAGTTTCCGGAGAGTTCAGATATTTGGGACCAGCTTTCTCGTCGGTGGATAAGGTGCGTCCAGTGAAAGCGATCACGCGTCCGCTCTCGTTGGTGATCGGAAACATCACGCGATTGCGGAACTTCGAGTACATGGCGGCGGCGGATTTGCCATCTTTTGATTTGTCACTTTGAGTTGACTTGTCATTCTGAGCGGAGCGAAGACTCTGCTGCTCCTGAGAACCGAGAACTGATGGCTGACGACTCTCTTCCTGCTTCCAAGAAAACAGTCCAGACTCCCGCAAAAGGTCCTCAGCAAATTCGCCCCGTAAACGGTCGCGGAGCAAAAACCCTGAATCGGGTGCGTAGCCGATGCGAAAGCGCGCAATCGTTTCTTCGTTCAATCCGCGTCCCGCGAGATATTCGCGAGCGTGTGCGCCTTCCGCTCGCTTGAGATACTCCTGAAAAAAGGCGCTTGCACGCTCATGAACGTCGAGCAGCACGCCGCGCAGCCTAGCTTCTTTCGCTTCCGCCGGACTGCTGTAACTAGCCCTGGGCAGCGCGATGCCGAGTTTCTGCGCGACCGTCCTCACCGCTTCGGGGAAAGTAATGTTCTCGATTTTCTGCACGAAGCTGAAAACGTCCCCCGACAGCCCACATCCGAAGCAGTGATAGAACTGCCGCGTGGCATGCACGGAAAACGATGGCGTCTTCTCACTGTGAAAGGGACAAAGCCCGGAATAATTCTGCGCCCCAGCCTTCTTCAGCTTGACGTAGTCGCCCACAATGCGGACGATGTCCGCCTGCTGCTTGACCGTGTACGCGAAATCCCCGGGGTTGGCCATGGGTATAGAGAGAGTCCGCAGGAATTGTGAGGCAGAGAATCGCTTAGGGGAATATAGCAGGCCCAGTTCTCTGTGCGAAAGCTGTGGAATTTCGTGTTCTCCCGATGAGAATGGAGGAAAACGAGCCTGATTGAGCTTCCGACCGACGCATCCCAACCCTTTCCGCAGCTTTCCGACGCATCCCAACCCTTTCCGCAGCTTTCCAAAGTGCCCTCTCCAACTTGACCTCTGTCCGTCTTTGACATACGCTTTGCGATCGTCAATCCCGGCCCTGGGCTCAAGGTCAAATCCAATTCCGACAATCTTGATTTGAGGAGACTTTATGCAGAGGATCGTTACCGTGCTCTGTCTGATTCTGGGTTTTCTTCTGCTGGCCGTGCTGGTCGCAATTCCTGCTCACAACGTCACTCCGGCGCTGGCGCAGGAGGCACCCAAGACGGCCTCGCCTGCCGAAGGCTACAACATCCACGTCCTTGCTCCTCATCTTGTCGACGGCAAACAGATGGGCCCATACCACCACTATTGCAAGGTCATGGCACCTGATCCGCAGATTGTTTGCCTGATTTACGAATCCACAGAACCGAATGCCGTGTTGTCACAGGTGGAATGGATTTATGCCAAAAAAATGACTCGCGCCGCTGTGCCGCTGAAAGAGTGGAATAAGAACTGGCACGATCATGCGGTCGAGATCGCGGGTGGACGAGTCCAGGTGCTCGACCTGCCGCCAGACAAGGCCAAGGAAGTAGCGGACACCGTCGCCACCACGGATGGGATGATCTACCACTTCTACTTCGATGGAAAACTGCCTAACGGAAAGACCAGCATCGCACAGGCCGTCGGACACAAACCTTTGACCGAGTCGGAATATAAGGCGTCGGCGAAGTAGCGGTGGAAAGCAGTCAGCAGTCAGCATTCAGCCGGGATAGGTTTGCGCATGATGCTGCAAGAAACACGAATGGCTGAGTGCTGATTGCTGAATGCTGAGTGCTGCGAATATCTACACTCGCAACTCCACCACTGTCGCCCCCGCTCCACCTTCATTCTGCGGAGGCTCGGTCACCGACGCGACGTGTGGATGCTGCTGCAGGTATTGCCGCAAGGCCTTGCGCAGGATTCCCATGCCGCTGCCATGAACTACGCGCACGCGGGGGAGTCCTGCCAGAAATGCGCGATCGATGAACTTTTCGACTTCGCCGGTGGCGTCGTCCACAGTTCGGCCGATCACGTTGATCTCGGACGCGGCGTTTGCACTTTCTTTTTCCAGGGATACCGAAAACCCGCGTGCCCGCGCAGCCGTAACCGGTGAATCTCCGGCCCGAACCACGACTTCGGCAATATCATCGCGCGCGATCTTCATTTTCATGGCGCCGATTTCAACTTCGAAATGATTGTCGTCAATGCGACGCATGATCCGCGCCGGACGTCCTACCGACTTGAGCTTGACCGTGTCTCCCTCGCCAACATGCTTGACCTCTTGAGGGCGGGCCTGGGGATCGTCTTTATCCGCACCGGTTGTGTGCGCGACTATGGTTGAATCAAATTGTTCGCGGAATTCGCGGCGCACTTTCGAGATGCGGCGCTCGGCGTCCTTGGAAAGTTTTTGCGCCGCCGCCCGGTCCTGAATCGCATTGACTGCCTCGCGCGCGTGATACTCAAAATCCCGCAGCACGCTTTCCAACTTCTTTTCCATTTCTTTGATCTTCGCCTGCTGCTCTCGCTTGCCCTCGGTAGCGAGACGAGATTTCTCGCGTTCAAGTTCTTGCTCGCTGGTCCGCAGACGAAGCCGTTCGGCTTCTGTCTCGCGTAGTTCCGCGTGCAGGCGATCCAGGAACTGTCCGACATCTCGCGCCTGCGTGCCCAATCGTGAACGCGCCGACTCGATGATGGATGGATTCAGCCCCAGTCGCTGCGCAATGTTGATGCCCGCAGACGCGCCAGGGACGCCGACTTTCAGCTGATAGGTTGGCTGCAATGTGGCTTCGTCGAATCCGACCGAGGCGTTTACGACGCCTCCGGTGTTCGCGCCGTACACTTTGAGCGACGTGTGATGTGTGGAGATAATTGTGATGCAGCAAAGGCGGCGAAAATGGTCGGCAATCGCCACCGCCAGCGCGGCACCTTCTTCAGGATCGGTGGCTGAGCCCAATTCGTCGAGCAGAACGAGCGAGTTCGGAGTGGCGGTGCGTGAAATGAAATCGATGTTGGTGACGTGCGCAGAAAATGTCGAAAGATTTTGCTCGATGGATTGATAGTCGCCGATGTCGGCGAGCACCGCATCGAACACCGGCAAATCCGCGCGATCCGCAGGGACGGGAATGCCGGACTGCGCCATCAACGCAAGTAATCCAACAGTTTTGAGAACAACCGTCTTTCCCCCTGTGTTCGGGCCCGTAATGACAAGCTCGCGGCGCTCGCCTTCGAGTTCGATACTGGTGGGGATGACGCTTCCACCTTTCGCTTTCAGATTGCGCTCCAGCAATGGATGCCGGGCGTTATGCAGAATCAAGCGGGATGGGGACGCGTCCTCACACAAAGCCGGAACGCAGTTGTAGTCCTCGGCAAACCGGGCTTTGGCAAACTGCAATTCTAGTTCGCTCAGGACTTCGACTGCTGCCAAGATCGAGTCGGCGTTCTCGCCAATGCGGCGGG
>MNGW01000151.1:4248-12928 GCA_001918935.1 Acidobacteriales bacterium 13_1_40CM_3_55_5
CGATCGTCTCGAGGGGCTCAACAAATACCGTCTGCCCGCTGGAGCTCGCGCCATGAACCACGCCCTGCACTCTTCGCTTCTGTTCAACTTTCACCGGTATGACAAAACGTTCGCCGCGGATGGTGACCAACTCCTCCTGCACCGTCCCGCCTTCCGCGAGTTTGCGAAGATAGCCACGGAGTGATTCCTGGATCTGTCGTTTCTGTCTTTCAATTTCGCGGCGTATGCGGGCGAGTTCCGGCGAAGCTTTGTCGTCGAGGGTCCCGTCAGGTTGGATCTTGTTGCGAAAAGCTCGCAGGAATTCCGTGAAGTCGATGATCCCGAGCGAAAGCTGTGACACCGATTTCCATTCGCTCTTCATCGTGGCCGGCGGGCTCAAAGCGATTTCACGCCACTCCGCGGCCCGATCGACCACCAGCACCACATCGCGGATTTCGGTGGTCTCAAGCGTGGCTCCGGCAATCCTGGATTTTTCCACCAGTTGGCTGATGTCCACCAGACCGGAAAATTCGAAGCGCCCGCCGACCCGCCGAAACTCGCGAACCTCGCTAGTAAGCTGCTGCTGATTTTTAATCCACCCCTGATCCCGCGAAGCCGCCAGCTGTGCGATTCGAGCCTGCCCAAGCGGAGACGAGGCATAGCCGCGCAACAGATCGCGCAATGATTCGAATTCCAGCACTCGCGCGCTGGTATGGACGAGCGGCTGCGGCAGCATCAGATTCATGTTACAAGAAGCCACGAAGTCAGCCCCAGCAGGGACTGGTTTCACCCTGGTCCTTTGCGGCTGGTCGCCCCTTCGGGGCTTTGCCTTCGTTCACCACACCACCCACGGCTGGCGCCGTGGGCTGTATTCTTGCGCCGCTTCGCGTCTATTCGCTGATCATTAACCGTAGCTGAAAAGCCGTCAGGAGCCAGGGTTTTCAATCGACAATCGAAAATCCCCCTTGCCCCCTCTGCTAGAATCAGCCTATGCCATTCCCGGTCACACGCCTTCGCCGTCTGCGCCGCAACGAGCCTTTGCGCTCCATGGTGCGCGAGACGCGGCTTACTCCCGAGGCGTTTGTGTATCCCATATTCGTCTGTCCTGGACAAGGCGTGCGCAAGGAAGTGCGGTCGATGCCGGGAGTTTTCAACCTTTCAGTGGACGAGGCGGTAAAGGAAGCGCGCGAAACTTATTCGCTCGGCGTTCCCGCCGTCATTCTGTTCGGACTTCCGGAAAAAAAAGATGAAGTTGCGACCGGCGCGTGGGCAGACGACGGTATTGTGCAGCAGACTACTCGGGCGATTAAGCGTGAAGTCCCCAATCTAATTATTCTGGGCGACGTTTGCCTGTGCGAATACATGTCGCACGGCCACTGCGGAGTCGTCCGCCCCGCGAGTGGAGCTCAATCGTTGGGCGCTGCCGTCGCCGCGCCGGGCGCCGCGGTCACGGATTATGAGATCGTGAACGACGCCACCCTTGAATTGCTGGCGCGCACATCGGTCTCACTGGCACGCGCCGGAGTCGACATCATCGCTCCTTCCGACATGATGGACGGCCGGGTTGCCGCCATCCGCAAGGCTCTCGACGAGGCCCGGCTGACCAACACCCCTATTCTTTCCTACGCCGCCAAATTCGCTTCCGGCTTCTACGGACCTTTCCGCGAAGCTGCCGACTCCGCGCCGCAGTTCGGTGATCGCCGGTCTTATCAGATGGACCCCGCAAACCTCCGGGAAGCCATGCGCGAGATTGAACTCGACATCGAAGAAGGCGCCGACATGATCATGATCAAACCGGCCATGCCTTATCTGGACGTAATCGCCGCCGCCCGGGAGCGCGTCGACGTGCCTCTGGCGGCCTATCAAGTCTCAGGCGAATACGCCATGATTGAAGCTGCTGCGCGCAACAACTGGATTGACCGCGATCGGGTCATGATGGAATCTTTGCTCTCGATCCGTCGCGCTGGCGCCAGCATTATTCTTACTTATTACGCGAAAGACGCAGCACGACTGCTGAGTTAGACGAATCTTGCGTCGAATATCGTGCCAACGTCCCCGTAAAAGGCACCCCAAACGGTTAGGCGGGCGTAGATTTGCTGAGGTACCTGAGCAGAACTACGCCCCCGATGACATCGAGGATGATTCCTAGCGGATGGTAATAGTCGAAGCAAAAATTCAAAAGGATCGCCAGCCCAACTATCACCCAGAATACGGGCGAACGTCGTCCGAATCGATCAAAAGAAGGAGTCTCCACTGGTTACGGGCAGGTAGCCCAGGTAGCCCACCTTTCGCGCGTAGTATATCCAACCACTAATAGGGAGGGCCACCCGCCCCGCGGCTACAGACGAAGGGAAAAACGAGCCAGCCTGGTGCCTTCGGGTACCAAAACGTCAATCACTAGGCTGTCGTTCAGGGGCACATCTTTGGAGGTGAGTTCTAGTTCGTATTTCCACCACTCGGTATCACTTGAATGCCCGTCCCCCTCTTTGTTTTGGTCTCGTCGAGTAGTGCACGTGTCCACAGCTGCCTCTATCTCGACTGTCAATTTCTCAGGGAAGGTTTCGATCTTCTTCGATTTCTTCCGAAATTCTCTGCCACCGGCGATCTCAAGGGTTTGCAGACCGTGAAAAAACTCTCCCGATTCTACTGTTGCGACGAAGGCCACAGGTATCGCCCGACCGAAAGCCGTCTATTCCTACCAATACTTTGCGGTTGTACTTCGGCGAGCCATGCAGAATGTCGCAAAGCATCACAGCCGTTAGCAATAAGCGACCGCTAAACCAGACCACAGACCTCAGAGTCGGATGAGTCATCTTCGACCTGGATTAGCTGGAATAATATTCACAACGAAAATGTGATCAGTGGGCGGGGTGGCCTACCTGTTAGGTAGTATATCCAACCACAACTGAGGGCGCCCCACCTATCTCGTGGCCTTTCACAGAGACCGCAGGAAGTTCAACAAGTCCTGCTGGTCTTGTACCGAGAGCCTCCAGTAGTTGTCGATCACGGCGTTAGCCTCGGAGCCTGGGTACCGGGTATTCCGGGTGCTCGAGTGAGAAAGGATGGCCTTGACCAAGTCGGAAGTTCGGCCATCGTGCATGAAGAAGATTCGCTGGCCCAATCCCCAGAGCGGCGCGGTGCGGAACTCGTCGCCTCCGGCAGCTCCCTGGCTGACATTGTCCGCGAGACTCGGCCCCATGTGGTGCAGGACCAGGTCGGAAAAGAGGTTTGCCTGGATGTTGCTGAGCGCTGCCACGGAGGATTGTCCAGTAGTCAGAGATGGTGTGTGGCATAGCGCACATCCAATGGAGTGAAATATTTGAAGTCCTCGTTGCGTGGAGGTCGTGGCCGGAGCCGGCTGACTCTGATCGAGGAACCGCATGAAGATCGCAAACTTAGTGACGTCGCTGGGAATCTCGGGCCCATCCTGATCAAAGTGGGTGAGGTCTTCAGGAGTCCCATTAAACTGGCAACCTACGCTTTGATCGCGCTCGCTCTGAAATAGCTCGTTGGTTACTCCCATTTCAACGTTGTAGGCCTCGCCGGAAAATATTTCGAGGGATTTGTTCTGTGCTTTCCAACCGAATCTGGTAATGGTCCCATCGTTGCCATTCGTGTTGGGACGACCAGAGATTCCCAAATTCCGCTTTCGAGCGCTCTTGGAGCTTAGGTTGCTCCGGATGGTAGAGTCCGGAATCAATTCAATGAGGCCAGCGCCAAAAACCGGGGTCGGAATCCGGAAGATCAGGTTTCCATTCTTTGCGGCTTGTAAGAAGTCGGGCTGCGCCAGGTTGCATCCGGCGGCGTCGCTGCGGCCCGCGATGGTGAACAGATCATGAACACCGCCATCACGCTGACGTAAATCTGGAGTAAGAGGAAAACGAGCTTCCCGGACCGGACCATTGGGCGTAATGAAGAATGGCACTTGGTTGGTTGCACCTTCGGCTGAAGCAGCGCCAATCTGGGGATTAGTGAACGGACTCGTGCCCCCGGTTGAAGGCTGAGCGTGACATTGAGCACAACTTTCGCCGTTGAATGTCGGTCCCAGGCCACTTCCAGTGCCGGGTATGCTACCCAGGACCGACTGGACCTGCATAAAGTCGTCCTGACCGGTGGTGAAGAATGCCAGTTGATTCGTGGTAAGGCCGGCAATTGGTGCACCCGCTCCGGGATTGCCAGCCCGCACACCCGGATCGATCGCAATCGCGCGTGTTCCGCCCTGCAGCACGGTCATCATGATGAAGAACAGCAGTATCGAGGCGAAGAGAATGATCTGTCGCAGAGATTTCCTATCAGCTGCACTGGGCGCTCTCATGGGAATGCCTCCTAATTAATGGAGGTCGGAGGAGTAGCAGGTGTGATCCCGGCCTCAATGAAAACTGGCAAAGCGGCGTGCAGTTAAATCATTTTCATCGCCGGAACCGAATGCAGACAGATGTCGAAGGGACAAGGCAATCGATGAAAGAGGCCAGTCACCAGAATGTTGGAGTTACTCAGATTACCGTCCGAACCGCGGCAGGAATCGCCTCCATGCGGCACGATGACGTCACGTTTCCTGCGTCACGGGGAGAATGCCTGCACACCGCCAAGAGATCGTTTGATGATTGGGGATCCTTCGACTCCGCATGAACTCCGCTTTTCGCGGACCTCATGCTCCGCTCAGGATGACAAGGTGGCTGGGATGGATCAGATTCACACACTAGCCTCCACCTTCCAGTTTTGCCATTCCCTCCGGCTGGTCTAGAATCAACCGTTTGCCCAGCGTCATCTGATCATATTGAGGAGCACACATTGCCTGAGACCATTTATGACATTGCCATCATCGGCAGCGGTCCGGCGGGATACACCGCGGCCATCCGCGCCGGCCAGTATGGCTTGAAGACTGCCCTCATCGAAAAAGACGGATTTCTGGGCGGCACGTGCCTGCACGTGGGCTGCATCCCGACCAAGGCTCTCTTATTCAATGCCGAAATCTGGGACCACCTTAAGGACGCAAAAGAGTTTGGCATCGAGGGAGTGGACGCGCGCAAATTGAATTGGGGCGCCATTCAGGAGCGGAAGTCGAAAATCGTGAGCAAGCACGCCAAAGGTCTCGAGTTCCTGATGCGCAAAAATAAAGTCGAGACCATTAAAGGTTACGGAAAGCTCACCGGCCCCGCTCAAAGCGGCGTGTTCACAATCGAGCTTGCGGAGAGCGATCGCAAAACACTTAAGGCTAAGAACATTATTCTCGCCACCGGCTCGGAAGCGCGAATGATTCCAGGGCTTGAACCCAGCGATCGTGTCCTTACTAATATCGAGATCCTCAAGCTGGGCGAGATTCCCAAGTCACTGGTGGTTGTGGGCGCGGGCGCTGTCGGCGTGGAGTTTGCGTCGATATTCCGCTCGTTCGACGCCGAGGTCACGATCCTGGAGATGCTGCCACGCCTGGTTCCGGTGGAAGACGAAGATATTTCCAAAGAACTGGCGCGTGCGTATCGCAAGCGCGGCACTAACTTTTTCACTGGAGCCAAAGTTGAGAAGATCGACAAAACGAAATCCGGAATCGCCGTCACTTTCAGCGCGGACGGCAAGCAGCAGAAGATTGAAGCGGAAAAAATCCTGATCGCCGTCGGCCGCAAGCCGCGTACCGACAACGTTGGACTGGAAAAAACGCGGATTCAGGCCGATCGCGGCTTCATCAAAACCAGCGAATGGATGGAAACCGCCGAGCCAGGCATTTACGCCATCGGCGACATTGTTCTGGGCACGCCGCAACTGGCGCACGTCGGCGCCATGGAAGGAATTGTCGCCGTGGCCAAGATTGCCGGCAAACCGGACAAGCCCATCGATCTGTTAAAGATTCCTAACTGCACTTACTGTCATCCCGAAATTGGCAGCGTCGGCCTGAGTGAAGCCAAGGCCAAAGAGGCAGGTCACAATGTAAAAGTCGGCAAGTTTCCTTTCACCGCCAACTCCCGCGCTTCGATTGTGGGTGAGCATGAAGGCTTCGTGAAAATCGTGTCAGACGCGGAATATGGCGAGATTCTCGGCGTCCACATCATCGGCCCGCAAGCCACGGAGCTGATCGCCGAGGCCGTCACTGCGATGGAACTGGAAGCTACAATCGAGGACCTGATGTGGACAATTCACGCCCATCCGACGCTGGCCGAGGCTATGCTGGATGCATCGAATAGCGTTTATGGTCTGGCGATCAATGCGTAGTCAGATATGAATATGATCTCAGTCGTCCAACTCGAGGTCGTGGATTACGCCACCGGTCTGCAATTGCAGCAACGGCTGGTCAACCTGCGTAAAGACGGCCTCATCGGCGACGTACTTCTGCTGCTCGAGCACACCCCGGTGATTACGCTGGGACGAAACGCCAAAGCGAAGAACATTCTCGCCTCTTCGGAAATACTTTCCCAGCGGAGCGTTGAAGTTTTCGAATGCGACCGCGGCGGTGATGTGACCTTCCATGGACCTGGCCAGCTTCTTGCGTATCCTATCTTTGATCTCCGTGGTTTTTGTGCGGACGGCAAGCCAAGGCATCTCGGCGCAGTTGAATATGTGCGGCGGCTCGAAGAAGTCCTCATCCGAACTTGTGCCGATTTTGGCATCGCGGCAAAGCGCATCGCAGGACTTACCGGAGTCTGGACCGAAAGCAATGTCCACGTAGGGACCGGCGACCTCGCCCGTCCAGGCGAGTCGAAGACTCGTCAGCCTTCCACCAAGCATGAAGCTAAAATCGCCGCTATCGGCGTCCACATCTCGCGTGGAGTCACTTCCCACGGCTTCGCCCTGAACGTGAATACCGACCTGGATTATTTTGATTTGATAATTCCCTGCGGAATTGAAGCGAAACCGGTGACTTCAATAGAGAAAGAACTCGGCAAGCAGATTCCATTGCAGGAAGTCGCGCATTCCATTTCCCGCAACTTCGGTGTGGTGCTCAACAGCCAAATCCTCTGGCTGGAAACTCTGGACGCTCTGCTGCTCCCGACCCAAGGTGTGCCGGTAAAAGCTCCATCCGAATTACGGAAGCTGCGCAAAGAGGAAGAGACTTTCTGGGCATGAAGAAGAAGTCAAAACATCCTCGCAGCAGTTCCAACGGCCGCGGCCAACGTCTCCCCAATTCGCCGATTGCCACTCAACGCACCTATACCATCGCCGATTATCGCTTGGAAAAACCGGCGTTCACGATATGTCAAACTTGTAAAGATGACGTGACCTGCTACGAGATCAAGGGTGATCTCAGCGCTCCAGTTCCACCTATCCGCGAATCGAAATACCTCGATAAGAAAAAAAACCTCGAGATCTACCGCTGGATGCTCCTCAACCGCAAGATGGAGACGGCTCTTGAGAACCTCTACAAACAAGGCAAGGTAGTCGGCGGCATTTATTTTGGACTCGGCCAGGAAGCCTGCTCCTGCGCCTCGGCCTACGCGCTTGGTCCCGACGATTGGATGGGACCCATGATCAGAAATCAGGGTTCACTTCTGGTTCGCGGCTTTTCCGCTCGCGACATCATGATGCAGTACATGGCCAAGGCTGGCTCTCCCACTAAAGGCCGTGATGCGTCCTCACATTTCGGTGACATCGAAAAACGCAATGTGGTCGCGCCCATCTCGACTCTCGGCGATCTGATTCCCGTGCTCGCCGGTGTCGCTCTCGGCGCCCGTCTTCAGGGACGTAACATCGCAGTCATGACCTACATCGGCGACGGTGGACAATCTACCGGCGTCACCTACGAAGGCTTGAACTTCGCAACCGTGCAGAACCTCGGCCTGGTGCTCTTCGTCGAAAATAATCTCTGGGGATACTCCACGCCCGCTGATATGCAGTTCCGCGTGAAAGATCTCGCCGAGCGCGCTATCGCGTACGGAATCCCCGGCATAATCGTCGATGGCACCGACGCCTGTCAGGTGTACGACGCCGCCCATGAGGCCTGCGAGCGTGCCCGCCGCGGCGAAGGCCCCACCCTAATCGAAGCGAAAATGATGCGCATGAAAGGCCACGCCATCCACGATGCCGCCGACTATGTCCCCAAGCCGTTGTTCGAATATTGGCGCAAACGCGATCCGATTACCCGTTTCGAGAATTATCTGGTGAAAGCGAAAAAATGGATGACACCTGTAGAGAACGAAAAGTTAATCGCCGACGTAGACCGTGAACTCGAAGCCGACCGCAATTTCGCCGTGGCCTCACCGATGCCTGAGCCGGAATCCGCCGCTGGCGGAGTGTATTGCGAACAAGGATGTCACGAGATTAAGGCGAAGTACGGGACCCCGAAGACGACAATATCAACAGTTGCTCGTCCTAAGAAAGCCGAGCCAGCAGTGCATCTGAAATAATGGGTGTCGCTACCAGGGATCCTGATCGCCGTTTTCTGAAACCGACTATCTGTAAACCTCTCGCCGATGTCCGATCCGCACGATCACAACCACCACTCGATGGCGGTCAATACGATAAATGACCCGGTAATCACCGATACGGATTCTCCAGTGATCAGCTTCACCATGAAACTTTCGAACTGCAAGTGGAAAATGGTTTTCAGCTAGTTGGTCGATCTTTACAGCAATCCGCCGCCGTATTCGTCGGTCGAGTGCTTGAAACTCTCGTAGCGCTGACGCCGAAAACTCAATTGAGTAACGCATCTGCCGCGCTGCGGGTTACAATCCGAGATCCTTCTTAATCTTTGACCACGGAATTGTTGGTTCTT